>JAJDDR010000596.1 GCA_029260255.1 Phycisphaerae bacterium | reverse complement strand
CGTCTCGACCGTCGACATCGCGCCGCGACCGCGACCGTGCCACCCGACGCACTGCGACATCTCGCCATGACACACATCCACTGCCATGCGCTATTCTACGAAAACAGATCGGCCTCAATCAGCTTCATGTACTTATTCGAGTAGAACAGGTCTGGCTCCTGCTTACGCGCTCGGGCGCGAATCTCGAAATCGGGGTCCGCCGGATGAGCCGAGTCAAACAATACAAGCCCTATCCCAAAAACCTGGCAAAGCGAGTCGAGTCGAGCAAGTTCATCTTGTGGTGATTGGCGCGGGACCACGAGGTACGACTTGTGGCTAAAGAGGCAGTACGCACAAGATTGACCAAATGCTGTCACCAGCTGGCTCACTTCGGCCTTGATCTCCGCAGAGACAATCTCAACCGGAGCCTGCATGATATCGCTCCGTTTCGACTCCCGTTTCCCGATGACATCCGGAGTCCCCCATTTGTCACGGAACTTGTTCCGCCCGAGTGGAATCGCCAGAGTGCATTCCTCAAGATCATTTTGGAGCCAATCGGCAAACGGCTCGTAGAATTCATCTTCACTGACCTTGGAGGGCATCTTGGCAACCAAATCGTCTCTCAGTTGGTCGGTATCCGTATCACGGAACTCCGTGAGACGGAGTAGCCCACGTGATGGCTTGTCCACTTTGGCGGGAAATCGCTGATCTAGGTTCCAGACCGTCCCATGGATCGTATTCGTTTTGAGTTTATCATCAGAAGCAGAGATTCGACGCACGAGTTCCGCGTAGCGAATCCCCTCCGGCTCACCTTTGAGCAGCTCAAAGGCGATCTTCGTTATTCGATCCGCAATCTTCGCCATCGGTGTCACCTCGTTGCTGCGCGCCGGTTGTTGGGTGGCATGCCCACGCTTGCGTGGGCATGTGGTACGTCTCGACCGTCGACATGGCCACGCAAGCGTGGCCATGCCACCCGGTTTCGACTCGCTACGACTGTGCCTAGTATCGACATTCGTGCTCAGTTCACCGTCGTTGTCGCGGATCATCCGGGAGCGTATCGAAGCCGATCGGCAACAGCCCCGTTGAGCGATTCTCGTAGCTCCGCGCGCTCGACCACCGCCAGTCCGCTGGATGAGCGCACAACTCCCTGCGGACCGGATTCGCGTGAATGTAATCGATCGTCTCCCAAATGTGCTTCCGCGACCAGAGATTGCGGTCGTACCCGCCGCCGCGCTGCCAGAAACGCACCGCATGCTTTCCGTTCGGTTGGACATCGGTCATCCGCTCCAGAAACGACGGAGCCTGTTCTTTCACGAATAGCCTCGCGCGTTTCGACACGGGCTGTTTCAGTGTGGTTAGTATCTTGCTGATCGAGTAACTGGTGTCCGGCGGATAGATGAGCAGATGCACGTGCTCGGGCATGAGCACGTACGCCCAGACGTCGAATCCGTGCTTCGTGCGGGCCAACTCGATCGCCTCAATCATCCAGCGCCGCGTACGATCACGGCTCAGAAACGGCTGCCCGCCGAAGCAGGTGAAAGTCAGCGAGTGGGCATGCCCGACATCGTCGTAGCGACGGCACGTCTTGCGCTTCGCCGGTTTGCACTCGGCCACCTCATTGCCCATTACGATTCTCAAGTCAAGCCACGGTCACTGCCCAGTTCATGCCCACGTAAGCGTGGGCATGCCACCCACCAGTACCGCGTCACGCCCTCTTGCAGTATGATGCGTCCTATGACGCTCCGAATCAGCAGTACGCTCCTCGTGAGTATAGAGGAAACCGCCCTCGCGTCGATGCCGGAGGAGTGCTGCGGACTGCTCATCGGGCACGTCGACGGGGACGATCGACGGGTCCAACGGACCGAGCTGTGCCAAAACGTGTCCACGCTCGACCGGCGCAACAGCTTCGAGGTGGACCCCCAACGCCTGTTCGACGCGATCCGTGAGTCGCCCGACACCGGGGATCAGATTCTCGGGTTCTACCATTCCCACCCCGATGGCTCCGTGCGCCCCTCGGCGCGCGACACCCGAGCCGCCTGGCCGGGCAAGTCCTACGTCATAGTCGGGATCGAATCGCCGCGAATCGTCGCTGTGCGCTCCTGGCTGCTGAGCACCGACGCAACGAGCATGGACCCCGAGCCGATCGCGTTGACAGACGGCGAACACATCTATTAATGTTGTGCGGTTCGGGGGAGCCGTAACGGATCACGAATCGGGATTGTCTGGAGAACCATCATGGGCCGCCTTTATGAGAGCATCATCGACACCGTCGGAAACACGCCGCTGGTCAGAGTCAGTCGCATCGTGCCGGACACCGCGACCATCTACGCGAAGCTCGAGTTCCGCAATCCGTTGGCCAGCGTCAAGGACCGCATCGGCAAGTCGATGATCGAAGCCGCCGAACGAGACGGCAAGATCACCAAGGACACCATGATAGTCGAGCCCACCTCGGGGAACACAGGAATCGGGCTGGCCTTCGTCTGCGCCGCCAAGGGATACAAGCTGACGCTCACCATGCCCGAGAGCATGTCGATGGAGCGTCGCGCCCTGCTCCGTTCCATGGGCGCCGATCTCGTGCTGACGCCCGCGGCCGAGGGCATGCCCGGCGCAATCCGCGCCGCCGAGAAACTCGTCAGCGAGACACCGAACGCGTTCATGCCGCAGCAGTTCAAGAACCCCGCCAACCCGCAAGTCCACCGCGAGACCACGGCCGTCGAAATCTGGGACGACACCGACGGAAAGGTGGACATCCTCGTGTCAGGAATTGGCACCGGCGGAACGATCACCGGCGTCGGTCAGGCCATCAAGGCAAAGAAACCGTCGTTCAAGTGCTACGCCGTCGAGCCGACCGATTCGCCGGTGATCACGCAGACCCGCGACGGCGCCAAGATCAAACCCGGCCCGCACAAGATCCAGGGCATCGGCGCAGGGTTCATCCCGGAGATTCTCGATCTGGACATGGTCGACGAGGTGATCCGGGTCTCGAACGATGACGCGTTCCATTGGGCAAGAAGGGCCTCCCGAGAAGAAGGCATCCTCTGTGGCATCTCGTCCGGCGCGGCGTTGTG
The DNA here is from genome assembly GCA_029260255.1 of Phycisphaerae bacterium. GTDB lineage: Bacteria > Planctomycetota > Phycisphaerae > UBA1845 > UBA1845 > OFTM285. The sequence continues at coordinate 7,259 of JAJDDR010000596.1, read as the reverse complement.
CGCCGCCGCTCAGGTGGCGTCCACGCCCGAGGGCAGGGGCAAGTTCATCGTCGTGATTCTGCCCAGCAGCGGCGAGCGGTACTTATCGACCCAACTGTTCCAGCAGGCCTGAGCGTCGATACCGCGTTTGAATCGTACCCTTAGATACGGCGTACGATGGGAACGCGCGCCTGGACGCGACAAGACGGGGGACAGAAGCAGTGGGTTTCCAACAGACGCTGGCGGTGCGCGAATACACCGTCACGATACCGGAACTCGCCCGAAACGGGCACGGGATCCGGATCGCGCATATCTCGGACTTTCACTTTCGACGCTGGAACAAGGCTCTGTCGGAAGCTCGCGCCTGCCTCCTGGCGACGACCTGCGATCTGCTCTTGGTGACGGGCGATTTTTCGGACCTCCCACAGCGGTGGCGGCACGCGGCCGACATGACCCGACGGTTCTTCGATGGCGTCGAGCCGCGCCTCGGAACCTACGCCGTGCTCGGCAACCACGACAAGACGCGCCTGGCAGAGCAGCCAGACATGCCGTTTCGGTGGCTGCGCGATGAGAACGTCGCGCTCGACCTGAACGGGACCACCCTCCATCTGGCGGGGATCGAGCAGTGCTACGGCGCATCGGGAGACCTGGACGCGACCTTGGGCGGCATTCCGGACGGCGAACCGGTCGTGTTGCTGGCCCATTATCCGTCGACGGCGTTCGATCTCGCGCCGGGACAAGTCCAATTGCAATTGTCCGGACACACCCACGGAGGCCAAATCTGCCTGCCCCGTCTCGGATGCGTGTTCACCAACGACTGCATCCCAACGCGGCAAGCGCGCGGCCTGCATCGCATCGCAGACACGCGCGTCCACGTCAGCGCGGGCATGGGCGTTTCCGGACCGGTACCGTTCCGCTATCGAGTCGGCTGTCCGGCCGAAATCACGCTTCTCACCCTCTGGAGCGGCGTCGCACGCCCGGAATCGTCCGCGTCGGCACCGGGAACTTCCCATAAACACCGTCCGGTAATGGAATTAGCCAATCCTGTTTGACCACGCCGGGGTGACCGACTTATACTCCCTGTGAGAGCGTGATGCGGCTCGGGCTGCAAACTGGCCGATTTTGCCCAGTTTACCGCCATTATCTTCTGTTTTCCTGCGCAGCCAACTTCCGCATCCGGGCGTGTGGCGAGAACGTACACATACGCGTTGGAGATTGCACGAGACCGTCACAAACGGCGGGAACGCGATACGCGGCAACCTGACAAACCGGGCGGTGCCGGTGCGCGGGTAGCGTTTGCCGTCTCGTCCGGTCCGGCATCGATGCAGGTGGGCTCGGTATGGCACTCATCCTCCCCGATTACCGCATCATCCGTGAGATCGGCAAGGGTGCGAACAGCACGCTCTACTGTGTCGAGAACATTCAGACCGGCGAGCTGCGCGCCGCCAAGCACGTCGTGCTCAACGAGAAGGATGAAGACAAGTTCATCGATCAACTCCGTGCGGAGCAGGCCACCGGTCAGACACTCGACCATCCCACCCTCCGGAAAATCTACGATCTCCGCTACGTGCGCAAGCTGTTCCGCGTGCAAGCGGCCGTCCTGCTCATGGAATACGTCGATGGCATCGACATGGGCAGCAGCAAGTTCCGCTGGACTCTTCCCCAGCTTCTGGGCTACTTCCGCAGCGTGGCCGAGGGCCTCGGTGCCATGCACCACTTCAAGTTCGTCCACGCGGACCTGAAACCGGGCAACCTGATCGTCACGCCGAGTGAGGAAGTCAAACTCATCGACTTCGGTCAGAGTTCCGCCATGCTTCAGGCCAAGGAACGCATCCAAGGCACCCCTGACTACATGGCCCCCGAGCAGGCGAAGCGATCCGTTCTGGACCATCGCACCGACGTGTTCGGTCTCGGAGCGACGCTGCACAAGGTCCTGACAGGCGGCGCGCGCCAAACCGAGATGAACAAGACAGCCGGCATGCACCTCCAGGCCCGAATAGGAAAGCGCGTCAGCGATATGAACTGGGGTTCGACGGAGAACATCCCCACCTGCGTGTTGCGATTGATCGAAGACTGCTGCAAGGATGAGCCCGTCGATCGTCTGGCCGACATGCGCGCCGTCATCCACAGAGTCGACCTGACATTGACCATCCTCGAACACCAGGCGGCATCCGCAAAAGCCAAGTCCGATGCAACCGCTGCGCCGTCAAAGGCAGAACGGTCGCAAGAGCAGTAGAACACCTACGGCGCATTCAAATCAACCTCACGTGGTCCTGCCCCGCACCCGGGGCTGGGATAATGGGGGGCTCGGAAAACGTGGTTCATGGTGAAATTGTGAACCCACCGCGCAACCGAAAGGGCGAGGCTGCCAACCCTCCACCTACAGGTGCGCGTCCGAGCTCTATCCCGACGGGGCTCCCTACCAGAATCCCGCCACTGGGACGCTTCGTGGACCCGCTTCGCTGCGTGATGCCACAGCCACGAATGAAGGCTACACCTCAGCGACAAGTCGAGCGTTGACCTACGCGGCATCCAAGATAGGATGAACGCATGCTGAGCAATTCCAAAATCGAGGCCTACCGCCGAATGAGCCCCGGGGAGCGGTGGCGCGAGGTTGAGGAACTAATGAGCCTGGCTTGGCGTACGCTGCAAGCGCTCCCGGACGATGAGTTGCAGCGGCGAGTGCAGGTCATTCGTAACGAACACGACCTCAGCGACGCCATCATCCTCGAGCGGCTGAGGACCCTTTCTTGACTGAGCTTCCGATTCAGCGGTTTCTGCTCGAGGCCATCGGTGTCCTCAATCGACTTGGCATTCCTTATGTCATTATGGGGGGATTTGCGGTTCGCACGTGGGGCGTTCCGCGTCCCACCTATGATGCAGATCTCGCCATATCCGTCGATGAAAGTCGGATGCAGTTGCTTCTTCGGTCGCTCGAAGAAGCCGGCTTCGAGGTGCCGGAGGAATACACCAAGGGGTTCCTCGATATCGTTGCGGGCATGGAGAAGGCAAGAGTGACCCGTTTCGAGTCACGGACGGTGTGGGATGTGGACTTGTTCATTGTCCGCGGCCCGTTCCTGGAATCGGCGCTTGCTCGGGGACTGGTCCGCCAACTCGAAGGACGGGACGTACGCGTCATGTCCCCCGAAGATGTCGTGCTCCTGAAGCTGATTGCCCATCGGCGCAAGGATCAACTCGACGTCGAAGAAATCCTGCGGATCACGTTGGACCTCGACAGGGACCACCTGCGTCAATGGGCCGATCATCTCGGGGTCTCCGAACGACTGGAAACTTTCTTGAGCGAGTTGTCCTGATACGGCATGGCCCGAGACGCCGCGCCGGATCAGGCTGGGACGCTGCAGCGCATGAAACGGGGACGCAGATAGTTCTTGTTGAGCGTCATCCACCCCCTTGTGTCGTCCGCCAACTTCCGCACGGCGTGATGCTGTCAGCCCCAAGTACGCGTCAAAACTAACTGCGTCCCCGTTTCGACTCGCGGCTGGATTATCTGTCTTCACTGAGAGACGGAATGCCGACGCGCCACTTGCCGGATTTGTCCTTTCGCAGGTTACAGGCGTATTTGTACTTCGTGCGCATGCCAAATGCGTTTCTTGTGGTGACTACTCCAGCCACAAACATGGTTGTGGCGTTGAGCTTGCGCACCTCAACTCCCCACGCAAACTCAGACTCTTCAGGATATCGGAGGATGTTTCGCACCGCGTTTTGCGTCAGCTCGATTGCTACTCCGTCATTAGGAAATGCGGACGGTGCCCCCCACTTCTCCCATGACCCGACACCTAGGCAAAGCAGCAATGGGCCACCAATCAACGTGAGTAACGTGAGTAGAAGCAGTTTCACGGCCTTGGGTGAGACGGTCCATTTTTCGTAGGGTTCTGAACTGAACTCTCTTGTCGAGCCTGGGATACGAACAAGATCGCAGTCCGTTTGAAGCTTGAGATAATCGCCCCACTTGATCGAAAGGCCACACTTGCAGTCCAACTTCGTGTTGATATTGGACGTGTCGGTTTCGATGACAGTTCCGCACGCTGCACACTTGATTTTGATCGGAGGCACGGTGCTGGCTTTACGGTCAGCGAAGATATGAGTCTGGCAATGCGGGCACTCAACAGTCTCGTTGAGCTGCTCGCGTAGGATGCGGAACCCCTGTTACACAACGGGCAAAGGCGACGGATCGTGGGTTGCTCGGCCTGTCCGGAAGTCACAGTTTACACTTCCTGTATGCCTTCCGCCATGCGGATTCCGCGGGGGACACACACTTTATCTCCCATCCCCCGGATTGCTTCGCTTACCCACCGCGTCTGCTCGGCGAGCTTGCGGATGTCGTGGCCCGCTTCGGCGTCGGTTTTGGCCCGGATGGCCCGCACTTCATCAACCACCGATTCGCCGGGACCGCTGTTTGTCGCCGTAGGATTCGTCACCGTTCCATATCCGTCATGTCATCTGGCCGAATGCCACGCGCTGGATTATAGCAGCTTGCACGGCGATGCGTTACTCGTTTCCGCCGACGGAAGTTTGGAGGCGATGGAAAGGGGGGCATTCTGCCTTGCCCATGCGCATCGGCGGCGTTGGAGGGCTGATTCTAGGGCTGCCGCGGGGGCGGAGGGTTGATTCGCGGGCAACGCGACTGGGAACTCCGGTCGAAGGCGCGCCCGCCTGACGATATAATGCTTGCATGAGTGAAGAGCCGTCGATCAGCGACATACTCGCCCTCAGTGTTGCCGAGCGGATCCTGCTCGTCGAGGACATCTGGGACAGCATCGCCGACGTTCCGGAAGCCGTAGAGTTGAGCGACGCTCAGCGCCGCGAACTCGACACTCGCCTTGAGGCCTATCGGCGCGACCCGGCCGCGGGCGCTCCATGGGATGTTATCAAAGCCCGCATCGCAAACGGCTCATGATCCGCGAGATCATCATCCGTCCCGAAGCCGAGTCCGAACGGGGCGAGGCGTACCAATAGTACGAACGGCATCGGCCGAGCCTCGGCGATGACGTCCTTCTGTCCACCGAAGCCACGCTTTCTGCGATCCGCGAGACCCCGGCCGCATTCCCTGTCGTCTACAAGAACATCCGCCGCGCTCTGATTCGCCGCTTCCCGTACGGCGTGTTCTACACCATCGAGGACGTCGAAGTCGTCGTTCTGGCGATCTTCCACGCCCGACGCGATCCGAAACAATGGCAAACCCGCTCTTGACCCATTGGAGTATTCGGCGAACACACACATGGGGGCCCTCGGGAAACGTGGCTCATGGTGGAACTGTGAACCCACCGCGCAACGAAAGGGCGCGGCTGGAAACCCTCCGCCTACAAGTGCGCGCGCCCGAACTCTATCCCGACTCGCGCGAGTACCAGAAAGCAACCGCACAGGTCACCAGAGCCGACACCGCGAACATCGGTTCAAACCCCGCCCAAACGACCAGTTGGCCCCAGGCGATGCCACCCAGAACGAATCCCACGTCCATGCTCCCCAGCGCGAGGGACGTTCCCAAGCCGCGGTGTTCGAGCGGCATGGCCGCGGCAACCAGATCGACCATCGAAGGAAACACGAACGCGTGGCCAACTCCCATCAACAACGCCGGAAATGCGAGGTGCCAGCCGGTCTGTACCGGGATGAACAGCAGCGTGCCAACCCCCATCACACCGAGCCCGGTCGCGCAAACCCTACGCCGGCCGAGGCGCTGCGGAATCCTGCGACCGACAATCCGCAGGACAATCGCGGTCGGACCATAGGCCAGGAAGAACCAGCGAATATCTTCGAACCCGCGATCGTGCGCGAAACGCTCGAGGAACGTCATCTGGATGGTCAGACAGGTCGCGAAAGCAATGCACACCGCGAGGATGCGGCCCGGCCAGTGGCGGCGAACGAGGGTCGTGAACGGGGGCGAATCGACTTGGCGCTGCGGAGTCGCCACTCGGACATTCATAACGACGAGACCGGCGAGCAGGCTGACGCCTGCCACGAGGTCAAAGAACAAGGGAAAGGCACGGGCCGGGTCCGCGATCGAGGCGAAGATCATGTCGCCGACGGCCGGGCCGACCATCATCCCCAGGAATCCGCCGATGCCCACCGTCCCGAGACTCTCCGCGCGCCGCAACGGAGAGGCCGCGTGGGCGGCGTACACAGCCACCGTCGCTAGAAAGGTCGCGTGCGAAGCCGACATCACGATGCGAATCGCACAGATCGCCCAGAACGACTCGGCGAACTGGAAGCTGAAGTTCGCAGCGGCGCCGGCGATGGCGGCCGCCAGAAAACAGGGCCTGCAGCCCAGCGTGTCGATCCACCTCCCGGTGTAGGGTCGCAACGAAATCGTTCCGACCACGCCGATCCCGGTGATCCACCCAAGAACATTCACGCTGTACCCGACGGACGCCACGTACTCCCCGAAATGAAACTGCATTGACACCGCGGTCATCGTCAACATTGCGCCGACGAGCACCTGAAAGAACGAAAGCGTGTAGAGCGGCTTGGCTTCGCCCATGGAGTGCCCCCATTTGACGTTCGAGGTCGAACCGATCGTCCCGAACGACGCGTCCCCCCCCGAGCCGCAGGATTCATCCCCCATCTCGGGTAGTCGCGAAACTGCTGAAGCGACGCCCTAGATAGTGGACGCGGTCGACCCCGGCAAGGCCCCCGCCCACGGCACGTGCGTCTCGCACGGTAGGCCCCATCAAGAACCGATCGGCGCACGTGAAAATCGGTTAGACTGCGTGCCATGCGCAAGCGTCTCTGGCCGACAGTATCGCTGGCCGCGAAATGCCGTGTCCTCTTCGGGGTCGCGGTGCTGCTCATTCTCTCCGCCACCCTCTACCTCCCATGGGTGCAGATGGGCAGCTTGTCGGAAACCGCCGAGGTCCGGGCGGCCGAGAGGCAGGCATGGGCGGCTCGCCTCACCGCAAACCTCGACTCGCAGGATTGGCCGTCGGCCCAATCGCAGCTTCTGCGTGATTGGCCCGACACCGCCGCAGCTTTGAACATCCCGGACTCAGCCCCGAGGCTCTGCTCGACCTAACAGGAACCCGCCCTTAGTCTCGCGGCACCGCGCGGGTTTCTCACCGAGGCGTTCAAGAAGTTTCGGCAGGATCCAACGCTCGATTACGTACACAAGTTCCATCGCGACGGCGGCGCGCGCCACCTGCGTCTGGCGATGGCCGTCCGCGCCGCAGAGACCGATCCGCAACCCAGGCACCTGCGCGGCATCATCGAAGTGCGCAGACCGGTCGAGGGCGAAAACCTGTACTGGAGCGCCATCGTCCTGCTGCTCG
>JAJDDR010000595.1 GCA_029260255.1 Phycisphaerae bacterium | reverse complement strand
CGCGGATGATCTCCACGCCGCGTCGTTCACCGATCTCGAACACGTTCGCATCGGCCACTGGACGTTCGCCATCGGAAACCCGTTCGGGCTCTCCAACTTCACCGGCGCCACCTCGTTCAGCGTCGGCAACGTCAGTTCCATCGGGCGAAGCTTGACCTACGAACTCGCGACCGCGGAGGCCGACCGCTACTACGGCAATCTCATCGAGACCACCGCCGCGATCAACCCCGGCAACAGCGGCGGACCGCTGTTCAACGTCGACGGCAAGGTCATCGGCGTCGTCGCGGCCATCGAAACCCGCTCGGGTGTGAACGAAGGCGTCGGATTCGCCATTCCGATCACCAAGCGGACCCGGCGCATCATTGAGACGCTCTCCCGCGGAGAGGAAGTCCGCTACGGATACCTCGGCATCGAGCTCGGTTCCGACCCGTCGCACAAGCTCTACACCGTCCAGGGGAAGCGCGTCCGTGGCAGCCTCGTCAGACACGTGAAGAAGGAGCAGCCCGCCCACATAGCCGGGCTGCAAGACGATGATGTCATCGTCGAGTTGGACGGCGCGCCCATCGAGGGTGCAGACCACGTCATTCGCGTGATCGGCGGCGTCCTCCCCGGCGAGGAGGTGCGCATCCGCTACGTGCGCAGCGGCCGAGAGCGAACCGCCACCGCCGAGCTACTCGACAGGGAAGTGGGGCGAAGAGGCGGACTCGCTTTTCCCACGACGATCAATTGGCGCGGCGCGGAGTTTCGCGAGTTGACCGAAGAACTGATGCGCGAGCACGGTGTGCCGCAGCAGGACGCCGGCATCGTGGTGCTCAGTGTCCGGCCCGCGTCGGACGCCGCGCGGCGCGGTCTCGCCGAAAAGCAGATGGTCATGTCCGTCAACGGAACCCGCGTCACGACCATGGAGCGGTTCCGCGCAGCACTCAGCAGGGCCGACGACGCGATCAAGCTTGGTCTCTACGGAAACGAAACCGTCACGTTCCCCGGCGGCTGACACGTCGCCAACCGAAGAGCCCGGGTGGCATGCCCGCGCTTGCGCCGGCATGATTCGACGGCCCGTCTCGGGATTCCCGCCCTCTTGCGGTCGATTGTGCGACCTCGGCGTTTTGGTTCCACCGATTTGCTGATAAGATACCGCGCCATGCACGACCGCGGGACGGAATCCTCGACGCGCACGTCACCGACCGAGCTGCCGCCCGTAACCGCGTGGGAGCGCGCGTCGTTCAGTGCCGCGCGACTGGTCCTCCGCGCGGCCTTGCGGCTTGTGTCGCTCTCCGGTCTCTATCGGCTGGGTCAGGCGCTCGCGACGTTGGAGTGGCTGACCAACTACAAGCGGCGGCGGCGATTCGCCCGCATGCTCATCGAGATACTGGGCGACGAACTGTCACCCGCCGACGTGCGGCGGGCTTCGTGGCGGCACTTCGTGCGTATGCGCAATGACAAAATCTTCTATCTGATGTTCGATCTGCTCCCGCCCGAGACGATTCGCCGGTGCTTCACAATCACCAATCGGCACCTGGTCGACGACGGCCTCGCCGCCAAGCGGGGCGTCTATCTGGCAATGTCACATCAGGGATCGCAGCACGTCGCGCTCGTACACCTGCGCGCCGCGGGATACCCGATCGGCGGCGTTCGCCTGGCGAAGGAGGGCGCCATGCGACGGTTCATGTTAAACCGGTTCGAGTCGACGGACTGGGCGCGCGTTCAATACTTCGGCAACGACGTCTTTCCGCGCCAATTGTTTCGCTGGCTCGGCGACAACGCCCTGCTGGCCAGCGCCATGGACGCCTCCCGCGTACACGACGACAAGCAGAAGACCGTCGGCGTGACGATGTTCAACCGGCCGCGCGACCTGCTCACCGGCCCGATCGAGCTCGCCGCGCGCTGTGGAGCGCCCGCGGTGCAGGCGTTCATCATCTCGCGGCCGGGGTTCCGGTACGAGTACCATGTGCAGGAACTCCTGCCCGACCCGCAACCACGCACCAACCTGTCCGATGAGGAACTGAGCGCCATCCTTCAAACCTACGCGGACCGCGTTGAAGCGTTCACACGCAAGTATCCCTGCCACGTGAGCAGAATCTGACAAACCCGACGCACCCGCCAACCGAGAGATCACACATGACAAGGTGGACAACGCTGAAGACCGTGATCGCATCGATCTTCTGCCTGTCGGCGGCGGTCTCCGCGGACGTGGGCAGACTCAGCCTGCCCCGCGAAGCGGCGCTGACTCGCATCGACACTCTCGGCGCGATGATCGCCCGACATCCCGACTCAGCCGACGACTGGACCGAACTGGCGTGGTTGAGCTACCGATACGCTCAGGACTCCGACGGCGCGCTGCGAGCGGCCGAGCGTGCCTGCGGGTTGAACCCGTCGAGTTTCAAAGCCCACGAGCTCGCCGGACGCCTGAACTTCCTTCGCGGGCACAGCGACCTCGCTTTGGAGCACTGGCTCGCGCTTCTCGACGAGGATCGGCCGGAGGTCCAACTCTATCTCACCGCGGTGATAGGACTGGCCACGTCGCAGTCCGAAGTGGATCGCGTCATCGCACGCCTGCGGACGCTCGCCGGCACCCACCCCAGTGAGGTGTGCCGTACCATCGCACGCCGCGCGCTGGCCGATCACGACCTCGGGCTCGGAAACGTCGACGCGACCGAGCGTGCCTTCGGCGAGGTGGGCACGATCGACGAGTGGATGATCATCGGCCCGTTCGCCAACGAGCGGAACGCGGGGTTCGGCACGGCGTTCGGACCCGAATCCGAGATCGATTACGGCGAATCCTATGAGGGACGCGACCGACTCGTTTCGTGGCGCCCGCTCGAACATCTTACCCTGCGGCGATACGTCGACTTCGCCGCCGTCACCTACCCGCGAGAGCAGGTCCTCGCCTACGCCCTGACCTTCATTCACGCGAAAGAGAACGCGGACATAACACTAAGACTCGGGGCGAGAGAAGCCGTCAAGGTCTGGTTCAACGATCGGCTGGTGCATGCCGGAGAGTTGGAACGTGGATTCGTACCCGACCAGACCACCATCCCGCTGACAATCGAGAAGGGTTACAACAAGTTGCTCATCAAGGTGGGCGTCGAGACGGGCGCCTGGCGCCTTTCGGCCCGCTTGACGGACCCCTCCGGTCGGCCGCTAAAGAACATCGACTGCGGGCGCGAACGCCATGACACGCCCGACCGCAGCGACGCCGCGCCCCCGACGTTTCCCTACGCCGCCGCGATGATGGAGCATTTCGAACGCGTCGTGCAGTTCGATCCGCAGAACGAGGACGCGTTGTACTACCTGGGTCTCGCCCAGAATCTCAACCGCTTCAGCGCCCAAGCCAGCAAGACATTCGAGCGACTGTGTCGCCTGAACGACCGGTGTTCCGATCACCACCGCCTGCTGGCACGCGCCTACATGGGTGACGACAAAGCCGAGAAAGCGCTCGAGCAGATGAAACTCGGGCTTGAAGTCGATCCGCGGAACCTGCAACTGCGACTGATGCTCGCCCGGTTCTACAACGGCGCCGGTCTGCACCGGCAGGAGCGCGAGGTCCTCGAAGACATCGACCAGCGTTGCCCCGACTGGAGAGACGCCGGATTTCAATGGGTCAACTACTACGCCGGTCGCGGCTGGGAGGAGCTGGCTTTTCGCAAGGCGAAAACACTGCACGAGACCATGCCGACCGACCTCCGGGCCGCCGTGACGTACGCGCAGATGTGCAGCGCACGCGGCTACGCCGATGAATTCGAGCAACTCGTCGAGCACATCCTCAGCCTCGATTTCACCAGTCGATTCGCGCGCTCCGAAGCCCTGGCCGGCGCGATCGCGGAACGCCGCTACAACGACGCGGTCGCCGTCTATGGGATGATGCAGCGTGTCGATCCGCTCAATATCGAGCTTCGATTGGAACGGGCACGTTTCCTGACAAGCCTCAAACGCTATGATGAGGCCATCGAACAGTGTCACCAAGCGCTGAGAATCTGCCCCGCCGATCACGCCGTCCACCGCGAACTCGGCACCATCCATCAACGCATGGGCAATGACGAAACGGCGTTGGCCGCGTTTCGAGAATCACTCGCGTTTCGCCCCGATGATCGCTGGCTGCGCGAGTACGTCGAGTACCTCGAGCCGCAAGAGAACCTCGCATTCGAGCGCTACGCCATCAGCGACGCCGAATTCGCGTCTCTCCTGCAGCGCGAAGTCAGCCGGGCGACCCATCCCCGGAGCGACTCGGTTCTCATTCTCGACGAGATGATCACCCAACTGTTCGACGACGGCAGCAGCACCTACCGAATCCACCAGACCATCAAGGTCCTCGACGACGCCGGAAGACGCCAGTGGACGCAGGTGGCGCTGCCCAACGGGGCCAACCGCGTGGAGCGCGCCGCCGTTATCCGCCCCGACGGAACAGAGATCGAAGCGACCTCCATCTCAGACGCACAGATCCAATTCTCGCAGTTGCAGCCCGGAGCGACCATCGACTACATCGTCACCGGGTATGCCCCGGCCAACGATTGGATGAGTCGCGAATACAGCGAAACCTTCTTCTTCCAGACGTCCGATCCGATGCTGGACTCGCGATTTGTGCTCCTTGCGCCGCAGTCGAAACCGGTCAACCACTGGTATCGGGGCGACGACGTCGTATACCGAACCGAGACGTTTGACAACCACACCGTCCACATCTGGAACGCCCGCGACATTCCACGCATCACCGGCGAGCCCAACAGCCCGCCGATGGTCGACGTCGCCGCCCAAGTTCGCGTCAGCTCGATACGGAGCTGGGAGGACATCGCCCGGTGGGAGCACTCGCTCATCAAAGAGCAGTTCCAGCCCGACCTCGACCTCATCGCGCGCGTTCACGCCCTGACGGACGGCCTGCAGTCCACCAGCGAGAAGATCCGCGCAATCGCGAACTTCGTGTCCCAGGGAATTCAGTACAAGATCGTGCGCGGCGGAATCTTCGGTTACAAGCCCAACAAAGCCGCAAACGTCCTGCACAACCAGTGGGGTGATTGCAAGGACAAGGCCACACTCCTCATCACCATGCTCGCTGCGAGCGACATCGAGGCTCGCTACGCCACCATTCGGACCCGCGACGCGGGCAGGCTCATCGACGAGATTCCCTCCAACCAGTGTAACCACGCCATAGTCCTCATTCCCAAAACGGGCGACATGGCGCGAGACCTCTGGGTCGACGGCACCGCACTCGAATACGGGATCAGTGCCCTGCCCTGGGCCGATCAGGACGTCGTCGCCATGGTCTGGAAGTCCGACGGCGATATGGCACTCACGCGCACGCCGCTCGAACCCGCATCGAACACCGTGAGCGAAGTGTCATTGAATGTCACTCTGCACCCCGACGGCGCGGGAGAAGTCAACGGCAAGTGGGTCACCACCGGGCAAGTCGCCGCGTCGATCCGCAACGCATTCAAGCAGCCCGGTCAAAGAGCCGAGCGGCTCACCCAGTGGCTCAACAGCTTCGCGCCGGGCAGCACGCTTTCCGACTTCGACTTCTCCGCGCTCGAAGATCGCGACGCCCCCGTCGACATCCGCATGAGCTTTCGCACCGAAAACTACGCGGCGGACAACGGGCGCGAACTGACCATCCAACTGAAGCGCCCCACCGAGGCCACCGCCCGATTCGCGCCGCGCGACGTCAGACATCATGACGTCTGGATGCAGTTCAGGCAGATCCACCGACTCAAGGAGGAGATTCTCATTCCAGACCGAATGCGCGTCGCGTCGACTCTGCCCGACATCAACCTGACGACACCGTGGATGTCCTACAAGGCGACGGTCCGGCGGGACGGCAGAACACTGCGCGTCAGCCGCGAACTGATCTTCGACACCGTCACCGTCCCGCGCAATCGCTACGATGAGCTTCGCCGTTTCTGCATCGCCGTCGATGAGTATGAAGCGCAGACGATCGTTCTTAGAAGTGAGGAGCCATGAGACGATGGCACGCCGCGCGGTCTAATCCGCACCGCGTGGGACGTTCCAAGTCCCCGCCGTCAGCGCGCCGTCAGCCTGATCAGAGCCGATCCAACCGATCAGCGCCAGTTGCATGCTCGGACCGACGGCCGGGCCGCCGGTCTGCATCACGCCGCGAACCGTCTCGCCGGGATTGATACCCGTGATCCGCGAGAGGAGCCGCTCGCACACGTCGACGCGCAGTTCGATCGCCACTCCCACGTCATCCGAGAGACCGCCACGCACGTAATGCTCGACATCGAGTCGAAGCATCGACGCAAGCTGCCGTACGATCCGGACACCCTGGGCCCGCGGTATCTGAGCGCCGGCAAGATACTCCAGAACACTCGCTTCAGCAGAATCGGCCAGCACCTTCGCCTCGCGATAGCCGGCAACCCGAGCGGTCAGAACGTCGACGATCGCATCAAGCGCTTCGGCCGTCAGATCGCCGTAGGACATCGCCGTGTAGATGCGCTCAACGACGACCGCGTTGGGCTCCCGCACACCCGCCTGCTTCAATGCGTCGAGCAACGGGCGTCGCTCGTTCGCAGGCACCGAATCGCGAATTCCCACGCACCCCCTTGCGGCCAGATACCGGATCTCCGCCGCCGGAAAAGACAGCGCCGCCGTGAGACCCGCCACGACCCGCCTGTCTTTGGCGTCCAGCAGCGCGCGAACGATCGCATCCGCCACCCGCGTCCCCAGCGCATCGCCCTTTCCGAACTCCGCGGCCGCAAGTGTCCCGAGACGCGCGGCGAAGGCGTCTTTGAATTCCTGTTTCGAGTCGACCGCATCCCGGACGCGAGAGAGACTTGCAAGGAACTCGTGCTTGCCCGCGACGGGATCGCTCGCCGAGCCCAACCGGCCGATCTGCGCGCCGAGCCAGTCATCGATCGTTCGATCATCGTTCGCGCCGCTCGGCGTCCGAACGCGCAGCTCGTTGATCGCCTCGTCAGTCGTCGCCTGCGCCGCGGATCGCCCCGGCAAAGCGGCAAGAATGCACGCCACAAGAGTCGCCAGCAGCGGCGGACTCCACCGCCCCGCGCCCATTCGCCCGTACGCTAGATTCACCATAGCCTGCCTTGTGCGATCTCTCGGTCTTGATCCAGTTCCCGGTTTGGGCGGGGGGAATTCACGTTCCCGCTCCTCCCGCGGTCGCCGCGCCGGGTGGGACCGTACCCAATCGGAGCGAGACCTGTCAAGCCGATTGCCGACGACGCACCTTACGACCGTGGTTGACGCCCGATTCGCGAGCCCGTTATAGTCCGTCGGCAAACACCGAACCGCCCGGACGCGCGATTCGGGGAGACCATCCATGGGCAAGCCGAACGGAGTTCCCGCCCCCGCAGTTCGACGCCTCAGCCTGTACCTGCGTCAACTCGAATCGCTCGCAGGCCGGCAGCAGAGCACCGTTTCGAGCCGACAACTCGGCGCGTCGCTCGATCTCACCGATGCACAGGTTCGCAAGGACCTCGCGTATTTCGGGCAGTTCGGGCACCCCGGCATCGGCTACCGCGTCGAAGAGTTGATCGTGCAGGTCCGCCGAATCCTCGGAACCGACAAGAGCTGGAACGTGCTGCTCGTCGGCATGGGCAACCTAGGCCGCGCATTGATGAGCTACCGCGGGTTCGCCAAGAAGGGGTTCCACGTCGTCGCGGCCTTTGACAACGACGCGTCCGTCATCGGACAGACCGTCGACGGACCGCGACCGATCGTCGTGCAGCGGATGGAAGACATGGCCAAGACGGTAAAGAGCTTGAACATCCGCCTGGCTGTTCTCACCATCCCCGCGGGCGAGGCACAAGACGTAGCCGATCGCGTATTGGCGGCCGGCGTACGCGGTATCCTGAACTTCGCCCCCGTTACGCTGCGTAAAGCCGACTGTGCGGTTGCGGCCGTCGATCTCGCGGTTCACCTCGAGCAACTGTCCTTCCGTCTCGCCGGCGGCGACGCCTGAACACGTGCGACGAGCAGCGCGTTTGTACTCGGCGCGAATCCCCGCTACCATCACGTTGAGTTCTCGTGCCAGATCGCTGGTGAGTCGAAAGGTGCACCGCATGAAAACGCGTCGGGATCCTCCCCCGCGAGGCGACGCCTCGCTCGAAGCGCGCGTTGCTGTGGTGCTCGAGCGTATCCGCCCGGCGCTGCAATCCGACGGCGGCGATATCGAGTTGATTGGCGTCGACGCATCCGGCAAGGTCCGCGTACGTCTGCTGGGCGCTTGCATCGGCTGTCCCTCCAGCGCGATGACCCTCACCATGGGAGTCGAGCGAAACCTCAAGGAACACATCCCCGAGGTCACTTCCGTCGTCTGCGTGTGAGTCAGCACGCCGCGCCCGTCCCGTCCTATAACACCGTCTCCGCCGTCCTTCGACCTGAAGCGCGCCGCGCCGTTAGTCGAATCGAATTGTGGACAGTCGATCGGTGCATCCGACGCGGATCCCGGCCGAAAACGCGTCTGGCTCGACGCGCCGTTGGATCGTAGGGTTGGGGCGAGTACCGCGTCTCAAACATCGTGCGACCGCGAGTTCCTCCCGAGCTGAGGGATCCATCCCGCGGCTCGCGCGGACGGGGTAACAGCCACGGTGGCTGACGCACGCGGCATCGTGATTGGGCGATTCAGTGTTTGCAAGCATGAGGTGACCAGTGAGCGTAGACGTAGATGACAAAGAATTCGTCGCTCTGAACACCGAGACAATTCGGACCTTGCTGGAAGCCGGACAGCGGGCCACAGCCGAACGCCGCACCCGGGAGCGGCGCGACGAAAAGCGCTGGCCGTTCCCCGGGACCGTCCAACTCTGGGTCCTCGACCGCAACGGCGACGAGATCGAAACCTACGCCACCTGTCAGAACCTCAACGAAGCCGGACTGGGCTTGCTGTCGGAGCGACCGTTCCCCGTGGGCTTGATGTTGCCGTTGGCCATCCACCAGCCCGACGCCACCTACCACGGCAAGGGCATCATCCGACACTGCACGCCATCGAACGGCGGGTACTTCGTAGGCGTGGAGCTAACTGACCGAATCGACGACTGACCGGAGCATTCGCGGACGACGCTCACACGTCGTCCGCGCGCTCCGCCGCATACCACCGATCCAACACGGCATGGAACGCTTCGACGGTCTGCGCTGCGGCGAACGCCTCGCGCACCCTCCGCGGGCGCGGGTGCATCCGGCCGTACTTGATCGCCAGCTTGACGATCAGCTTTCCGACGTTTCCCGCGCCATGGAGCCTGACCGATTCGGCGAAATGAAACGCCAGCGTGCTGCGTTGTTCAACCAGCGTCGGTGGGCGCAAGTCCGTTTCACCGGCCGCCAGCGCCCGGCACTGATTGAAAATCCAGGGGTTGCCCAACGCTCCGCGCGCTATGGTCACGCCGTCCACGCCCGTCCGGGCGATCATGTCGATGCAATCCCGAGCGCTCAGCAAATCGCCGCTGCCCAGCACAACGCGATCCCCCAGGTGCTCCTTGACCCGCGCGATGAAGTCCCAGTCCGCGGGGCCTTTGTAGCGTTGCTCGACCGTCCGACCATGCACCGTGACCGCCGACACGCCCGCGGAAAACGCGCCGTCCAATATCGCAAAGAACGAGCGTTTGCTATCGCGCGTGCCATCGATCCCGCGACGCATCTTGAGCGTTACCGGACGATCGCCCCCCACCGCTTCCACGGTGCGTTTGACGATCTCCAAGGCGGCCGCCGGATCGGAGAGCAGGTACCCGCCGCGGCAGCGCGACAGCGCCTTGGGCACCGGGCAGCCGAAGTTGATATCGATCACGTCGTACCCCGCGTCCGACAGCAGCCGCGCCGCCACGGCGAACGCGTCGGGATCGGCACCCATCAGCTGCGCGCCCACCGGATGCTCGTCCGGCTCGACGCTGAGCAGTTGCTTCTGCCAATCGCTCTCATGCACGACCGACTTGTCCAGCACGACCTCGTTGACGGTGTACGATGCCCCGTGCATTCGCGCCACGCGACGCATCGCCCGGTCGCTGTACCCGCTCAACGCCGCCTGCGTGAACGGATGCTCGATTCGCACGTCACCGATGTTCAGCATGACCCGGATCCCACACAATCAGCCGGCTACGGACGCCCCAGTGCCAAACAAGTGACACTTACAGCGAACCCAGTGTACCGATCCGCCGATCAACGGCAACGGTGACCGTTGCAGGCCGCGCCTTGCGGAATCCACCGGGCATGCGAGAATCCCGGTGGGACGAATTGCCACCGTTGGAGCGCGCCATAATGGATAACCTGCCGGCCGACCTTCAGGCACGCCTCGACGAAGCCGTCACCCTCGTCCGCGAGGTGAGCCTTCAAACAGACCCACAGGAGATGGTCCGCAGGTATCGCGAGCACGTGCGGCGACATCGGCCGGCGGACGTCACCATCTCCCTCAGCCGGCGCGATCTCGATCCGCCGCGCTTTCGCATCACACGGGACAGCCGCTGGACCGAGGAGATCAACCCCTGGAAAGAGAGGGACCGCCTCCCCGTCCTGGAGGGCGGCATCATCGCTGACCTGATCTACGGCAACGAGCCCCGCGCGCTCACCGACTTTCGCGTCGACCCATCCGACCCGAGTGCGGAGTATCTCGAAGGCATGCGCAGTCTGCTCGCTCTGCCTCTCTTCGATCGCGGCGAGTCGATCAACATGGTGATCGCGCTCATGAAGAAGCCGAACGCCATCGACCTCGATACCCTGCCCGAACTCGTCATCTCCGGCAATCTCTTCGGCCGAGCGACGCACAATCTGGTCATGGCCGAGCAGTTGCGCGAAGCGTACGAGGCGCTCGATTCGGAGTTCAAGACAATCGCCGCCATCCAGCGGTCGCTCCTGCCGACGGCGGCGCCGTGCTGCAACGGACTCGACATGGCCGCGTACTACGCGACTGCCCACCGGGCGGGCGGCGACTACTACGACTTCTTCCCACTCGAGCGCGGGCGTTCGGGCATCCTCATCGCCGACGTCAGCGGACACGGCGCCGCCGCCGCGGTCGTCATGGCGCGCATGCACGCCACGTTGCACTCCGCTGCGCTCGACCTCTCGCGACCGGCGGAGGTGCTGTCGTTCGCCAACGAGCAGTTGCTCCTCCGCTGTGAGGCCGCGATGGACGTGATGACATTCGTCACCGCGTTCTATGCCGTCTACGATTCCGTAGGCAACTCGCTTGTCTACGCGTCGGCAGGACACAACCCCCCTCGATGGCGACGGTCCGACGGCGGTCTGTGTTCCATCTCCGGCGCGCGCAGCCTGCCGCTCGGCATCCAGTGCGGCGTTGCCTATGAAGAGGATCGTCTGGCGCTCACCGCGGATGACAAGATCCTGCTGTTCACCGACGGCATCGTCGAAGCGACCGACCCGGCCGACGAGCAGTTCGGCACCGACCGCCTCGACGAGATCGTCATGAGACCGCACGCGTCCTCCCAGGCTTTCGTTCGCGACGTGGTCGACGCCGTCGGGCAGTTCACCGACCACGCCCCCGCGGTAGACGATCAAACGCTGCTCGCACTACACATCAGCTGACGCGGCGCAGTCGCGGTGGCCCGCGGTGTCGAGGACCGTGTTTGAACAAGAGCAGCCCGGTCTATGGACACTTGGTCGCGAAGACGGCCGTGACGCCGTCGGCCACGTCCATTCGCCCAGACTCCCACAAGCCGCGCGCCGGCGCACATCAAGCGGGGCGCGATTATTTCAACCGCGCCAACGAAGACGGCCACACCCTAACCGCCTTGGGCTTGCCGGAACGCGTTGACGCGACGCGGGACGTACGGTACAATCGCGGTGTGTAGGGTTGGGAAAGTCGGCGGTGTCTCGCCGCAAGACAACACGGCGGGCAAGCCATGATTTGGGGAGGCGATCAAATGGTGTGTTTGAATAGAGTTACGCGGATTTTGGTGGCCACCGGGCTCGTTGCGGCGGCCGGCGCCCCGGCGATGGCGGGATCACACCTCTGGCGAATCAATGAGGCGTTCAGCAATTCCGACGGGACCATCCAGTTCATCGAGATGATGGAATGCTGCGGCGCCGCGAGTGAAACGGCGTTGTTTGGCAAGTGGGTGCTCAGCGACACCACGGCCAATCAGTTCGACTTCCCGGCGAACCTGACCGGGAACACGGCGAATCGCCACCTGCTGCTGGCGACGTCGGGATTCGCGGCGCTTCCCGGAGCTCCGACACCCGACCACATCATCCCGGATGGATTCTTCTCGACCAGCGCGGACACGCTGACCTACTGGATGTACCCCGCCGCTACGATGACATTTGCCGTCGGCGCACTACCGCTCGACGGCATCAACGCGCTAAACGCGGACGGCACGACGGGCGTCAATTCACCCACGAACTACGCGGGCGATTCCGGGTCGGTGGATGCGAGCGGCGTTCCGGTGCCGACGGTGAACGAGTGGGGCATGCTCGTCACGGCCATGTTGTTGCTCGCGGCGGGTACGATCATCCTGGCCCGGCGAGGAGCGAGGTTTGCCGCGTCGCGCGCGGGTGCTTAGCCGCACAGCGCAAAGTGGTCAGAACCGCGCCCGTCAGGAAGCGGCCTCGCGCGCATAATGCGTTTGCGAGGGTTCGGTGCTGCTCCTTAGCAGTCGCGGTTCTGCCAGTGTGTCAGCGTTGCGTTGCGCTGCACTGTTAGGGGTCGGCCGTCGGGCGTTTCTTGCCGTCCTTGTACGTGATCTTGCACTTGGGGCAGGTGGAGTCCGTGACGATGGCAAGAGCGCAGGTCTCGCACTTTTTCGCAGTTTCGTTGGCGATCAGGAGTTTCTCGAACGCCTTCGATGCATGCTCGTAGTCGCGCTTGTCACGGATTGCGACGTTCCCGATCATGCCGACCTTGCAGGTGTCGCACCAGCCGAATCCCGAAGCGTGCGTGACGCACTTTCGACATGCAATCGTTGTTGGGTCCAGCGGTGTCCCCTTGGCAATCTGATAAGTCAGCATGGATACATAGGCCAACCCATCGACGTACCCCATGCCGCAACGCTCGCAGAAGCCCTCCGACTTGATGGCGATGGCACACGACGTACACCGAATGGTGGCGGGGTTTATGTGGTGCCCGTGGGCATCGAGTATCTCGAACAGAGACTCTGACTCAACCCGGACCGAAGCGAGATGTCCGACCTTGCACTCGGTACACCATCCGCCTTTCATCCTCGTCACCGCGCAGGTGCAATCGCCGAGCACGGGCGATGGCATCGCCAACCCAAGCAGCAACATGATTGATGCGAATGCCGTGCGAACCACGCCGCGCGCTCCAACCGGGCATCGTGCATTTGTTACGCGGAATGCCGTGCGAACCCGGCCCTTCTCCATCGTACCGCCGCCCCACTGCCGCCGCCAGACCGAGCCGAGCCGACCTCGACAGCGACAGCAGGCCACGCCACGCGTCCACCGGCATCCATACCGCATCGCTTGGGAACCCAACCGCCCCCCGGTTTGCCCTTCCGGGACCGGAGGAGTAACGTGCCGTGACGCTTTCTTCGTAAAGGCGATTCGGCGGCCGACCCCCTAGCGACGGTCGAGCGGCATGTCATCGCCGGGGGCGATGCGGGTGGATGACCATGGCACGGACGGAGAGGTCGCCGGCAGCGCGGCGGCGCAAGCTGTGGCTCACCGCGGCAGCCGTTGCCGGCATTGTGCTTATTGCGGGGTATTCGCGCCAAGCTTATTGGCTCGTTCGTTGGGAGGTCTCTCACCGACGCGCCGCGGAACTCACCGGACGCGTCACCTTCCATGACATTTCAATTCCCGAACCGTCCGGCGTCGCCTATCACCGAGATCGTCACTCGGTCCTTGTCGTCAGCGACCAAGGACGGATGGTCGAATTCGACCTGAACCTCGAGCAGCTGAACTCCTGGGAGATCGGCGGAGACCTGGAGGGCATCGCGCTGCATCCCGGCGGATCGATTGCTTACATCGCCGACGAGGACGACGGATCGATCATCGAGTTTGATTTGGATTCCGGGCACGAGATCCGGCGCACGCCGGTTGACTTCCATTCGCATCCCGACTTTGCGGGCCGCGCCACCCGCAACAAGGGACTGGAAGGGTTGGCGGTTGATCCCGCGCAACGCGGCGATGGGCGACCGGTCCTGGCGGGAATCATGGAAAACGACCCTCCGCGATTGATCGAACTGGTCTTCAACGAAAGCGCGAACTGCTGGCAGATTGAAAGATCGTACAACGTCGAAATGACGCGCGTGGCCGGACTCACGTTCGACGAAGTCTCAAGCCGATGGGTCGTCGTTTCGTCGAAGGAAAGGACGGCTCGTTGTGTGGATTCGACCGGCCGCGTTTCCGATGACGTTCGTTTGCCCGGAAGCAAGCCGGAGGGCATCTGCATTTTGCCCGATGGACGGACCGTTCTCGTCCACGATTCCGGCGGCATTTCGATCATTGATGGTCTCAGCGACTGGATTCGCTCGGCGGATCGATTCGGTTCGTGATCCACCCGTTTCAGTGCTCGAGGCGCACGGCCCGCAAATCACCGCCCACGCTGACCTCGTCGCTTCCAACCGCCTACTTCGGCTGCAGAACAGGCAGCGCCGTTGACGCGCCGCGCCGATCCTCCGTCAAACCGGAAACGCTTCCCATCGCGCGAACATTCGATTGTCGCGTCACCGCAGTCTCGTACTTGACAGCCCAATCGACTTGGCGCCCGTTCGCATCAATCATCGGGACGCGGGCCGTCAGCTCTTTGTCCCACGGCTCAATCGGACCCTTTTCCAGGCGACGCGCCCAGCCGAGAAGCTTGGGGACCGTCAATACCAGTCCGATCTGCCCGATGATCTGAAAGAGCAGCCGCTTGTGCGAAAGCGGATTGGAGCTCAGTTTCAGAAATGACCGCAGCGTGTTGATCGGGTTGAAGAACGTCGAATAGGCACGAAGAACGTTGAGTTGCTGTTGCCAGGGGCGGGCGTGCTGCGACGACACCACGTGATTGCCATCGTAAAACGCTTCCGGGATGAGCTCGCCCCCGACGGACCGGTACAGTGACTGTGATGCCACCGCCGACTCAAAATCACGAGTGCCCACCGCCGGGCCGAGGTACGTGCATTGATACGACACGGCGCCGATGCCAAACAAATAGCGCGCCTGATTGACAAGACCCGAAAGATCTCCCGGCTTGGTCCGCAGCGGCTGATCGTCGCTGTGAATCATCATCGCCATGGGCTCGATGCCGACCTCCCACATCCGATCGAACAGCTGCGCCGTGTTCGGGGCGTTTTGACCCTTCTTCACCAGCTCGGCGGTGATATCCTCGATGCCGAAGAAGATCCCCCGAACGCCACCGTCGTGGCACAGCGGCAAGATGTCCTGGTTCTTGTGCACGTCGAATTGGGTGGCTTCGGTGTAAAAGCGTATCCGCCCGCCGAGCGGCCGGCCCCCCGTGCGCGTGCGGGCCAACTCGGTCATCAGATCAACGACCGTCTCCCGGTCATTGAAAAAGTTGTCATCCGTGCTGAAGAATTCGCGAATGCCGAACGCCTCGTGAAGATGCTTGATCTCGGTCGCCAGCCGCTGCGGGCTCTTGTGCCGCCACGTGCGCTGGTTGACCGCCGGAATCGGGCAATACGAGCAGTTGAACTTGCAGCCGTGCGTGCTGATCACCGACGCGATCAACGAGTGACGAGCCACCCGTTTCGCCGGCAACGGCTCCGGTCGCAATCGAACCCCCCGATGAGGCGGCTCCAGCAGGCGGTAGCCGGCGTCGGGCACCGGCATCTCGTCCAGGTCCCGCAGAAGACGCTGCACCCCGGTGCTGATCGCCACCGGTTCGTCGGGCGCGGAGTCCGGATCGAGGTACACCAGCCCCGGAACCGCATTCAGCCCCCCGGCCAGTCGAACGCGGTCAAACGCCGACTGCACCGACTCGTTCGACGCCCGCTGCTCCAGCACCGTCTCCAGCAGATCCAAGAGCACGAACGCCTCACCCGTGACGACACAATCCGCGCCGACACCGGGCGATCGCCCGAGCTCGAAGTAATCCGCCGGCTCATAGATCGCCTTGGGACCGCCGGCCAGTATCAGCGGGCGCGTCGCACCGAGTTGATGAGCGTCACGAACCAACGCGTAGGACGGCTCGGCGTGTACCTGCATCGCCGACACCATGAGGATGTCCAGCGGCTTCCCGTCGAGTTCCGCGAGGCTGGGTCGAAAATGCGGCGTCCATTGCTGCAGGACGACGCGGATGTGCCGAAAACCGGAGTCCGAGAGCACGTCCGCGAGCGTCCGCACCGAACAAGGCGCCATGCGCTTGTCCGCGTACCAGTACGGCAGCATCCGTGTACGAAAGTCAAAGGCGTAGACGATCCCGATCCGCAGATCGTGCGCATCCCCGCGGCGACGCAGGCGATCAACCGTGCCTCGAAACGTGCCGTCTCGTAGAAAAACGTCATCGCGCTCACGGCGGGGGAGTTCCATTGCGTCTCACCTTTCTCGGGAACCGCGTACGAACAGCACGTGGTTCACTTCGCGCGGCCCGCCCGTCATCACACGCCGCTTGGTTCTGTACGGACTCAAATGCTTGCGAGCGGTCGGCCCAAGACCGCTCACACTTGGATTGCCGAGTCGGGCTTCACTCCCGTCGGCACGAACGTCGCTTGCGGCGTCCCTCTTGCCCGGCGCCAGCCGAGTACATCACGCTACGGATGTCACACGCATCCGCCGTGGAATCCTCATAGTACACCAAGTCGCCGGTCCTGTCTCGGACCCCGACGCCCGCCAACGATTCTCGCCGGCGTGGCTTCGGGCTGGTTTGCGGGGGTCACAGCTGCGCGGCCGCTCCCACCACGAGAGTCTGCGGAAGCCTTCAGCGAGGCCAAAACGGCGGCCATCCCTGATGCCGGACCGGGGCACCCCTGGGTCGGACTCTATACGCAACAGGAGCCGCGGATCCCCGGCAAACACCGGTCAACCCCAGTGATTGGTTCGACCGGACGCTACACGCACGAAACAGAAAACCGCATGGATGGCGGCCCGGAGCACTTCGGCCGTGTACGCCTGCGCGGCGATAGTGTGATCGAATTAACGCCCGAGTATTGCCGCGCACACTCTCGGCCACCCCGGCAGTCGCGCGCCCGGTCGTCCCCGACGCTTCGCACTGGTCTCGCGCCACACCTGCATCGAAGTGTGCTCCGAGCCGCGCCCGTGAGGAAGCGGTTGACCACGATACCCGCGTCTTGCACGGCACACATCCCCTCCCCAACGGTCGCGGCTCGGTCCATCCCGCCCCGTCGAATGACGCCCGTCGTCCGCGGCTGCGCCAGGTCCCGCGGATTCCCTGAAGCTGGGATTCGTGAGCTTCCGATATCGCGGTTGACCCGGCCGACCAGACTCGATGTCCGGTTAGCACCTGTTCCAAGTCGCGCCGGAGTGCCGGCTTGCCGTCACGAAGGGAAGGTGACGGTACAGCGCAAGGTCGCGCGAAGCGCCAGCGCGGGGTCCCGCGCTCTGCCGCAGTCCAACGGTGGAAAGCTCGCCGAAACAGAACCGTGCGCTGTACCGCTGAGCGCCTCCTCGCGCGCGCGAAAAGAGCCTTGATAATGCACCACCCGGATCGTACCGCCCAGAAAGACCACGCCCTGAACGCATGGAAGAAGGCCGTCGCACTGGCGAATAAGCGCCGATGTCGACTGACGCTGTTCGGCGCGGGAAGACACACGCGATGGCTGCTCTCCGAACTGAGCTCGGAGGATCGGGAACTGATCTCCCAAATCCTCGACGACAATCCCGACATCGAGCCGATCTGCGGCATTCACATTCAGAGCCCGCGAGAAGTCGATCCGTCCGACACGCCGCTCATCCTCGTGTCAAGCGATCGACACGAACACACTCTCGCCAAGCGGTGCAAGGAGGTCTTCGGACGCAACATCAAGATAATCCGCATGTACGGCAACCGGAGTTTCGTCACAGACGGACATGTCACACGAATGGTCCCGTTCTCACCATGGCGCCGACTTCTCAATGATGCCCTTTTCGCGCCCGAACGCCATTGGTCGATTGCCCAACGTTTCCTGAAGGCCTATTTCAAACACGAGTCCTGGAGATTCTGGCATTCTCAACAACAATCCCCACATTGGGGAAACCACCAAATCACGCTACAACTCTGGCAGCACAGCCAAGATGCCGCGTTTGCCGAACGTGGCACTTACGCCGCCGAACTGATTGACCCCGGCGACCGTGTACTGGACCTCTGCTGTGGCGACGGATTCTACGCCTACTACTTTTTCGCCAAGAGAGCCGCGTCCATCGACGCCGTCGATCTCGACGAGGACGCCATCCGATGCGCCCGCACGCGCCACGCTGCCGAGAACATCACTCACCACATGAAGAACGTCGTGACATCCGCATTCCCCCGAACGAGATACGACGTCGTTGTATGGGATGGTGCGATGGCCCATCTCGAATGGAATGAAATAGAATGCGTGCTTCGCAAAGTCCACCGTGCCATCGGAAACCACGGCGTTCTCTGCGGCTCCGAAGCGCTCGAACAACCGCACGAGCAATCCTGGGACCACAAGGTCGCACTGCAATCAGCCGACAAGGTGCGCAAGTTGCTTGAGCAGTTCTTCACGCACGTTTCCATACTCGAACGCAACCACGGCACGCCAATGCTCTACTTCCGCGCCGCCCAAGAGAAAACCTCCCTTGGCGGATTTCAGTGTACCCACGGGTCAACAGCGCAATTGCCACGCCCGACCGATACACAATGCCCGCCTCATTCGATTCCACAAGGATGTTCACAGCGGCAGTGCCAGTCGTAACTGTCCCCGGTTTCCTCTGCCGGGTCATTTTCTGAGCTTGTAACGCTGGATCTTCCCGGTGGCTGTCTTGGGAAGCGCGGACACGAATTCGATCCAGCGGGGGTACTTGTAGACCGCGATACTACCCTTGACGAATTGCTGCAGTTCGCCGACCAACCCGTGGCGGTCCGCCGCCGCCGATGGATCTTTGAGCACGACAAAAGCCTTCGGTTTGACCAAACCGTGGTCATCGCCGACGCCCACCACCGCGCACTCCAAGACGGCCGGGTGTCGAATCAGCGTATTCTCCACCTCCACCGGTGAGACCCAGATACCGCCCACCTTCAGCATGTCGTCCGAACGCCCCTGATACCAGTAGTACCCATCCTCGTCACGCGCGTACTTGTCACCCGTGCGGATCCAATGCCCGTGCAACGTACTCTTGGTCTGCTCGTGTTTGTTCCAGTAGCACGCACAAATGGAGTCCCCTTTGATGAGCAAGTCACCGGTTTCGTCCGCAACAACGTCGCGATCCTGCTCGTCGACGACGCGAGCCTCATAGCCCGGCACAATCTCGCCGGTGGAACCCGGCTTGACCCGTCCCGGACGGTTGGAAATGAAAATGTGGAGGATTTCCGTCGATCCGATTCCGTCCAGTATCTCGACGCCGAATCCGGCCTTCCAACGCTCGAACAACGCCGGCGGCAGCGACTCCCCCGCCGAAACGCAAAGACGCACGCTGGAAGTGTCGTAAGCGGCGGCGGCATTTTCGATCGCCAGCATCCCGGCGTAGCCGGTCGGCACGCTGAAAAAAACGCTCGGGCGGTAACTCTGAATGGTCTCGAACGCCCGGACGGCGTCGGGCTTGTCCGGACAAAGGACCGTCGAAGCCCCGACGCGAAAGGGAAAGTACAACCCGTTGCCCAGCCCGTATGCGAAGAATAACTTGGCCACCGAGAACGTACGATCGGATTCGCCCAGGCTCAGAATAGGGCGGGCGTACGAGTCGGCGGCGACGATCATGTCGTGTTGCAGGTGGACCGCCCCCTTCGGAAACGCCGTGGTGCCGGAGCTGTAAAGCCAAAAGCAGGCGTCGTCCGCGCTCAGCAGCTCGGGTGCCAATTCGGCGGATGTCGATTCGACCAAACTCCAGTAAGCCGTCACCGGCACACCAGCGGTTGCTCGCCCCTGCACGACCGGCGAATCACGAAGCGATTGCGGCTGGTTCTGATCCGGGCGAGACGGGCGTGGCCCGACGACGACGACATGCTCCAGGTAGGTCAGCCCCCCGCAGATCGTTTCGATTCCCGGCCACAGCGACTCGCTGACCACCAACACTCGAGCCCGACTGTCGTTCAGCAGGTACGCGTAATCCGGCGGCTTGAGCAGCGTGTTGGTCGGGATCGGCACGGCGCCGATCTTGATCGCACCGAAAAACGAAAAAACGAACTCCGGAGAATCGAACAGCACCAGCATGACGCGGTCTTCGCGGCGCACACCCAACTCTCTGAGCGCATGACCCGTGCGGTTGGTCATCTCCAACACTTCGCCGTACGTGTAGGTCGATCCGTCTCCGGCGTCATGAACAGCGATTTGGTCGCCCCGCCCGGCCTCGACGTTGGCATCCACGAAGTACGTGGCCGCGTTCATCCTGCGGGGCAAATCAATAACTGGCGCGCGCATGGTGAACTCCCTTAACCCCTTTTACAGGCGTTCCGCGTCCTGATGCAAGCCGTAAGATCGGCGATTTCCACAAACACAAACCGAACAGCTCGCGCGTCCGCCGATAACCGACACCGGCGAAGACACCGATGCCGCGATCACGCGTGGGAGCGGGCAAGACGCGGAGGACAACCCCCGTGCGTCGCGGCGCTTGACCCGCCCGCCCGGATGAATTATGGCGTCGGTCATGAAGCGAGATCATCTGCCTCGGCGCACCCACACGTACCCCATCACGGAAGCGAAACTCGGCGCGGCCGCGGTCCGTTTTCGTCGCATGCCCATCTCCCGAACCTCCATGGGAAGTGCCATTGCCGTGGCACTTGCGGTGATCACTACAGGCTGCCCGCTGATCGGCGGCCCGTCGCCCCAGGAGTCCGAACCGGTCACCGAGCCCTCAGTCGGCCTGGTCGTTCGCACGCTCGCCGGTTCTTTCATCCCCAACGCCGCGGGGGCGGAGGATTCCGACGATTGCAACGGAAACTCCGTGCCGGACGATCAGGACGTCACTGACGGGATCAGCGCGGACTGCAACGCCAACGGCCTGCCCGACCAGTGCGAGGACTGCAACGAAAACGGCGTCGGTGACGCCTGCGATGTCGCCGGCGGAACGAGCCCCGATTGCGACGGCAACAGCGTCCCCGACGAATGCGACCCAGACCGAAACGACAACGGCACGCCCGACGCCTGCGACATCCGAGACGGCACAAGCACCGACTGCAACGACAACGGCCGCCCCGATGACTGCCCGTCCTGTGAGGTGGATTGCAACGAGAACCGAACGCCCGATGCCTGTGATATCGCCGCCGGCACCGCCCCCGATTGCAACGACAACGGTGTGCCCGACGAGTGCGATCTCGATTGCAACGCCAACGGCATCCCGGACGATTGCGACATCGCGACCGGCGATGCCTTCGATTGCACCGCCAACGGGCTGCTCGACGACTGCGAGCCCGACTGCAACGGAAACGACACGGCCGACGATTGCGATATTCGCGACGGTCGCAGCCGCGATTGCGACGGCGATGGAGTGCCCGACGAGTGCCACGACGTGCCATGCACGCTGGAGACCGCGCGCGGCGCGTGTGTCGACTTCGAGCTCGACGAGTCCTTCGCCGAGTTTCTCAGTGCGGTGGAGGTGGACCGCCGAAACGGCGCCACCCGAGAGGCCGTAACCGCCAGCGTCGTCGAGGCGTGTGCCGACGGAACCGCCCAATACGCCTTCGGAACCGAAAGCTGCACCTCCTGCCTCGTCGCAATCACCCAGCAGGTGTTCGACCAGCCCGCACCTCGATAGCGGTGGTTTTCACGCCGTTCGGACCGGAACACCCACGATCTGCGTTCCCGTCGCCGCGCCGATGGTTGAGGTGTGCGCCGATCCAACGGTCGTTTGGGTTCCTCTGCAAACGCCGTACGTCCCTGCTGGCGGGTTCTTCAGAATAACGCCTGGCTTCCATCCACAGTTTAGGATAGCATGCCCCACTGACTCAGTGGGTGGTGGTCACCCCTCTGCGGTTGGGTCGGCCGCAGATCGTGGAAAAGCGTAGAATTCCCTCGAATCGGAAAGGAAGAGTCGAATGACACACGCAGCTTGTGCCTCGTTATTTGTCCAAACATTCGCCCGTGCAATCCTCGCAGGTGTAGGAGTCCTGGCGCTCCTCGCGCCCGCAACCGCTCATGCTGCGGACCAGGTTGGTGGAAAGGCGGGCGCAGTGCCCCCGGAGGTGCAGACCCTCCCGGTGATCAACGTCCCGCCGGTCGATCCGGCCGCCGTGGCGATCGAAGACACGGAGGACCGAGAGGCGGGGCTCGCGCCCCGGTTCGCGATTCCCAATCAGGTGTTCGTAACGCCGGACAACGACGGTGATTGGGAGCAGGTGCGCGGGGATACTTGGGTGTGGCGGCTTCGAATTAACTCGCCCGGGGCGGTCTCGCTGAATCTGGGATTCACGCGTTATTTCATGCCGGAGGGCGGCAGCCTCGTGATACGCTCTGCCGACGGGACGCGGTCCATCAGGCCGTTTACAGCCGAGGACAACGCCACGCACGGAGAGCTGTGGACACCCGTGTTGCCGTCTGACGACATCGTCGTGGAACTTACCATCCCCGACGCGGTGACGCATCTGTTGCACCTCGAGCTCACCTCGATCAACGTCGGGTACCGCCGGTTCGGCGGGGGCGGCGGCGGACCGATCGAATCCGGCGCGTGCAATATAGATGTCGTTTGTCCGGAAGGCGATCTGTGGCGGGATGAGATTCCCTCGGTGGGCGTCATTTCGACCGGCGGAGCCCGTTTCTGCACCGGCTCGATGATCAACAACACATCCCAGAATCAGACGCCGTATTTTCTGACGGCCAACCACTGCACCATCACTTCCGGCAATGCCGCGTCACTGGTGGTGTTCTGGAATTACGAGACGACGACGTGCGGCGGGACGCCGAACGGATCGTCGGCTGACTTTCAGACCGGTTCGTTCTTCCGGGCGGCGTACACGCCATCCGACTTCACGCTTGTGGAATTGGACTCAGCCCCCCTTCCGGCGTGGGGCGTGACGTTCGCCGGCTGGGATCGCTCCGGCGCGAACGCGAGTTCTGCCGTGGCCATCCACCATCCGAACGTCGATGAGAAGCGCATCAGTTTCGAGAATCAAGCCACCAGCACGACGTCCTATTCATCGACCGCCGTTCCGGGTGACGGCACACATGTCCGAATCACCGACTGGGATCTGGGCACGACCGAGGGCGGTTCTTCGGGATCGCCGCTCTTCGACCAGAACCACCGCGTGATCGGCCAGTTGCACGGCGGTGGCGCCGCGTGCGGGAACAACTCGTCGGACTGGTACGGTAAGTTGGCCGTTTCGTGGAACGGCGGCGGGGCGTCGTCGAGCCGGCTGAGTAATTGGCTGGACCCGACCAACACCGGGGCGACAACCGTTAACACGCTGGTGCCCGGCGCGGTCGGCTGCACTGTGAATCTCGACTGTGACGACGGTCTGTTTTGCAATGGCGCGGAGACCTGCGTGGCTTCAAGCTGTCAGGCTGGTTCCGATCCCTGTCCGGGGCAATCGTGTGATGAGGCGACCAATCTATGCGTCGCGGGGCCTGCTGTCGTCTACTCCTGGAACATGAACACGAATCCGGGCTGGACGATGCAGGGTCAGTGGGCATGGGGTTCGCCAACCGGAGGCGGCGGGCAGCACGCGGGTCCTGATCCCACAACGGGCGCGACCGGCACCAACGTCGTCGGGTACAACCTTGCTGGCGACTACGCCAACAACCTCGCCGAGACCCACCTGACAACGACGGCCATCGACTGCACGAATCTCATCAATACCTCGGTGCGGTTCCAGCGTTGGCTCGGCGTCGAACAGCCGACGTATGACCACGCCTATGTGCGCGTGAGCAACAACGGCACGACCTGGACCACGCTGTGGCAGAACACCGCAGAGGTGGGCGATACGAGTTGGTCACAGTTTACCTACGACATCTCGGCCGTCGCGGATGGTCAAGCGACTGTCTTCGTTCGATGGACCATCGGAACGACAGACAGCTCGTGGCAGTATTGCGGCTGGAATATCGATGACGTCGAGATCGTCGCCACCGACCTTGGCGGCGGTGCCACGTGTTCCGACGGTATTCTGAACCAGGGCGAAGACCGTATCGACTGCGGCGGCCCCTGTCTTGCGTGTGCTTGCATCAGCGACGCCGCATGTGACAACGGCGTGTTCTGCGACGGGACCGAAACGTGCGATGCGTTCGGAGTCTGCCAGGTCGGAACCGCCGTCAACTGCAACGACGCCGTGGCCTGCACGGACGACGCCTGCAACGAGGTCACCAATTCCTGCGACAACACCGCCAACAACGCCAACTGCGATAACGGCTTATTCTGCGACGGCAGTGAAACGTGCAACGCGGTGAGTGACTGCCAAGTCGGAACGGCCGTCAATTGCAACGACGCCGTGGCATGCACGGACGATTCGTGCAACGAAGCCACCAATTCCTGCGACAACATCGCCAACAACGCCAACTGCGATGATGGACTGGCCTGCAACGGC
Organism: Phycisphaerae bacterium; assembly: GCA_029260255.1. Taxonomy (GTDB): domain Bacteria; phylum Planctomycetota; class Phycisphaerae; order UBA1845; family UBA1845; genus OFTM285. Next base: position 13,329 of record JAJDDR010000595.1, on the reverse strand, counting down.
GCGGAGACCTGCGACGCGGCACTCGACTGCCAAGCGGGTACGGCAGTGAATTGCAGCGACGCCGTGGCCTGTACGGATGACTCCTGCAGCGAGCCGTCCGGAACGTGCAACAACGTCGCCAACAACGCAAACTGCGACAACGGCTTGTTCTGTGACGGCGCCGAGACGTGCGACGCACTGCTCGACTGCCAAGTGGGTACCGCAGTGAACTGCAATGACGGCATTGGTTGCACGACCGACTCCTGCAACGAGACCACCAATGCCTGCGACAATACGCCGAGCAACGCCGTCTGCGACGACGGGCTGTTCTGCAATGGAGCAGAGACGTGCAGCGCCACGCTGGACTGCCAGGCGGGAGGCGACCCGTGTCCCGGGCAGATCTGTGACGAGGTCGGCAACGTGTGCGTCAATTGCGTGGTCAACGCGGATTGCGACGACGGTCTCTTCTGCAACGGGGCCGAGACCTGCGCCGCCGGCGTGTGCCAAGCCGGCACGGCGGTGAATTGCAGCGACGGCGTGGTCTGTACGGACGATTCGTGCAACGAAGTCACGAATACCTGCGACAGCGTCGCCAACAATGCCAACTGCGACAACGGTTTGTTCTGTGACGGCGTCGAGACGTGCAGCGCTACGCTCGATTGCCAAGCCGGCACCGCAGTGAACTGCAACGACGGCGTCGGTTGCACGACCGATTCGTGCAATGAGACCACAAACGCGTGTGACAACACGCCGGACAACGTCGCTTGTGATGACGGGTTGTTCTGCAATGGCGCGGAAACCTGCAGCGCAACGCTCGATTGTCAGTTGGGCGGCGACCCGTGTCCGGGCCAGACCTGCGACGAAGTCACGAACACGTGTTCCGGCGGCGGTTGCACTATCAATGCGGACTGCGACGACGCCAACGCTTGCACGGTGGATACTTGCTCCGCCGGCGTATGCACCAACGCCTGTTCCAGCAGTGTCTCGGTGTTCCCATACGCCGAGAACTTCGAGGTCGGTTTCGGACTGTGGAGCAATGTGACCGGGGACGTGTTCGACTGGACGCGACGCAGCGGCTCGACTCCGTCTTCAAACACGGGGCCGACGGGCGATCATACCTCCGGTGCCGGTTTCTATGTCTTCACGGAGACTTCCTCGCCGAGAGTGGCCGGCGATACCGCGCTGCTGGAAGGACCGTGCCTGGATCTGAGTGGCACTTCCAGCGCGACGTTCAGCTTCTGGTACAACATGAACGGAGCCTCGATGGGGACCTTGGATGTCGAGGTTTCCACCGATTGTACCGTGTGGACCAATGCATTCACGCTGTCGGGCAATCAGGGCAATACGTGGACCCAGTCCAGCATCGACTTGACGGCCTATGCCGGATCGTCGTCCGTCAAACTTCGGTTCCGCGGAACCCGAGGCAGCAGTTGGCAAGGTGACATCGCGGTCGACGACATTTCCGTGACCGTGGTGGCCGCCAGCAATTGCACCATCAATGCGGACTGCGACGACGCGAACGTCTGCACCGATGACACGTGTGTCGGCGGTGTCTGTCAGAACGCGAACAATGTGGCTGCGTGTACCGACGGACTGTTCTGCAACGGCGCGGACGTCTGTAGTGCGGGTGCTTGCGTCCCCGTGATTGGCGCGGGTGTCGCAAACGGAACGTTTGACGGCGCCGCCTCTTGGACCAGCAATACGGCCGCCGGCGGAAGCATCACCTATCCTGCCAATCTGAACGTGGTCGGAACGGATGCCGGCGCGGTCGGATTCACCTGGGCCAGCCAAGGCAGCATCGCGGTGAACGGAGCGAATCTGGAATTCGATCTGCTCAGCTACTTGAGTTCGGACACCGGATCCTGGGATTACCCGGTGTTCTACCTGGATGGCACCTATTACGGTCTCAACCAGAACGGCACGCTGGGCGCCGCCACAACCGGAGGAACCGGCGGCGCAGGCACGGTTGATAACGGCGGACAGGTCTCCGTCGCCATCCACTACATCGTGAACATCGACGCCGTCGCGGGCAACGCTGGCCCGCATACCATCGGTTTCGGCGTGCACAGTGTGGACGGCGGATTCGGCGCGGGCACGGCTGTTTATGACACCGTCTTGCCGGCCGGCGGACCACCCAATCCTTGCCCGGGGCAAACGTGCGACGAGGTCAACGACGTCTGCGTGCCGTAGGCCGAACGTCCTGAACCCAAAACGACCGGCGGGCCGGCGCATCGTCCACGACGTGCGCCGGCCCGTCGGCTTTCCGCACCGCCGGCCGGAATCCGCGGAACCGCTCGAAAACGACCGCTGCGTACCCAGCCCGCGGACCGGATGCCGACGAATACCGCCCCTCACGCACAGGAACACGGGCGCTCCGAAAAACCCCATTTTCAAACAGATCATGCCGCGCGTTATTACTGTGTGGAGACCCCGCGCTCGCGTGCGGCCCGTCAAACGTCAGGTGCCCATCATGGCCGAACCGATGCGCTCACATGGTTTCTCACCCCCACTCGCCGGGAGGATCCGGGACGGGGTCAATGCACCCAGCGCCCCCACTTCTTTGCGGCGAGCCCCTCTGCAACGGAATGGAGTTTGGCGCAGAGCGGAACACTCTGGCGCACGCATGGTACGCAACGAACAGGAACCGGCATTGAAACTGGCGTGTTGGTCAAATGGCCGATGCAGGACCGGAACCTCTGACCTCCTGCGTGTCGAGCATAGACACTTTCTCAAGAACACCTTCTGCGGGCCCGTGAGGCCCGCTTTCTGCGCTGAAATCAGGTTTCGAGTAAACCGCTGCACTGATCTGACAGTGGCACTACACTGGCTTTCGACTGGCGCTGCGGTCTGAATTCCACTGGAATTCCACTGGCGCAAGTCGGGTGACAACGTGAGTGCTCCTAATGATCACGCGTTGCGCGAGTTTCGCGTTCACATGTCGGCGTCGGACGCCGTCTCTCGGTTCGGAATCGCGCGTTCGATTCACAGGACCTTGGCCCACATCTTTGCGGCTCAAACCTCCGAACTTCCTAGTGTTGAGCCAGTCGAGCTGCGAATCGCCCAGCGCGTCGGCGCTGTTCCGTTTGGTTATGATCTTGGCGACGACGGTATACCTCCGGTCCCCAGGGAACCCGAGCAGGTTGTGATCGAGGAGATGCAATCACTGCTAGCCGCGGGCTGGACGCTTGCCGCCATCGCTGAGGAAATGACCGAACGCACGGTGCCCACGAAGACCTGGCAATCGATGCGGTGAACCCATCAGTCCGTAGCGCGGATTCTGAGTCGCCGCGGTTGAATGTCTCGCAGTGCAGACGAGCGAGCGTTTTGCAGGAGCGGGGCGAGCGCAACGCCCGCCCCGCTTTGAAGTGCAGATGCTACCGAGTTCCCTCGGCACGATCTCGGCCCACGGTAATCACTGCCGGATGGGTGCCAGTGATCTCGATCTTGTCAGTCTGTTCCCTGCCCACCAGGAACGTCTGGTTCCCGTCGGTTTCGTCGTGCGCGACGTCGATCACGAAGGTGCCGACAGCGTCGGGCGACACGCGGTACGTGAACGTGGCCAGGTAGGCATCCGGCAAGAGTGCGACGTATCCAGCATCAAGTCCGGCGAGCATCTGACCGCTCCACACGTTGTACGCGTCGAAGACACCGGCCGAATCATCGAAGATGAAGTCGCCGCGATCCTCGATAGTGATGTCGATCAGGTCGAGCCACCCCCGGCGCCCCCCGCTTACGTCCAGATGCAACTGGTAACTCTGCAGAGCAGGTTTCGACCAATGTAGCCGGCTGACGGCGTCCGCGTCGAGCAGGATCCGCACAGTCACGAGATCGCCCGGGTCCACGGACCGCGCATCGGTCGCAACGCGCAGGGACGCACTTCCCACGATGTACGGTTCGGCCGGCTGTTCCGGCGAAGGCCCGCAGGCGCACGGGTTCGTCCCCGCGAAACACGTCAACGCGTGGTTGGCGTCGTGAATGTTGCAGAAACCATCGGGCAGACATGCGCCGAATGCACCTCCGGCGTCGACATTCAACTCATCGCATGCGCTAGTCCCGCTGAAGCAGTTCAGCGCGTGGTTGCGGTCGTGAACGTTGCAGAACCCGTCAATGTCGCAAGCACCGAACGATCCGCCCATGTCGGCGGGAACAGCCTTGGCCACCTCGCTGCACGTGCCCGCGTCGCAGTGGTGCCAAGTGCAGACATCGTCGGTGACGGCGTTTCCGTCCAGATCGCCGCAGTCGGCAGCATCGGCACAACCCGTTGAGATGGGAATCAGGTTTTCGCAGCCAATAACCGTAACGCCGCTCTTGGGATCGCAGGGATCAGCCGGTGTCACTGTCCGGTAGTAGACAGTCGCCCCGCCCGTGTCGAGCGTGACGTTTTGCTCCAAGATCAACGCGTCGACATAGAGCACCTCGCCCACTTCGGCGCTTCCGTTAGCGCGATTGTCGACCAACGTCACCCAGGCTTGGTTCGGACCGATGCGCAAAGTCCCAATGGCGAACGGCGCACCTGCGACCGCACCAACATTCGGTGAAAGCAGTTCCAGTTCCTGCGGACCGAAGAGGGGGAAGAACCGGTCAAGGTTAAGTTCAGTGGTGGCCAGGTCGAAGCGTTGGGGGGCGTCAATGGCGATGTCTACGTCACCCGTCACTCGGATGCGTCCTCCGGGCATCTTCACGGCGGCCTCGGCGCCCATTGTGAGGTCCCCCGCCACGTCCAGCGTGCCGGCCTCACCGCCGCCGGTCAGGCACCCGATGCACGTCCCGCCGCCGACCCACCAGTTGTTGCCGAGCCCACCGGTGAGGAAGAGTGTCGTCCTGGTGTCGATGAACACCATTCCATTGTTCTCTAAACGACCGAAGACACTCATGACAGACCCCGGCGCCCCCTGCACCGCGAACACGGCGCCCGTTTCGTTGACCAACGTGTTATCCGAGTCGAGACCCCCGGGTCTGGAAATCGCGCCGTATCCGGTGATGTTCCGGTTTGCCGCGTTGGTGATCAGCCCGCTTGCGTCCAGTGTGATGGTCCCTCCCTGCAAGTCGATACCAGGCGTCAGCGGGGACACGGTGCCGCCGTTGTTGGTGAGACTCGGGACGATCAGATTCCCGGGCGTCGCGGATGTCCCCTCTACGGTGATCTTTCCGGGGTCGAAGTTGTTGAGATCAGTCCCGAAGGAGATGGTCGTCCCGGCATTGATCGTAATCTGACCATCCTGCAACACCATGCCGGACGTCACGTCGATCTGTGCACCGGTCACAATTGTCCGGAGAACGCCCATGTTCTGGAAGAAGCCCCCGGTGATGGAGAGCAGCCCCCCCGGTCGACCTTCGATGGTGCCGCCGAAGTTGTAGAGTTCGCCCGAGACTTCGCCCCAGCCGCTCAGCTTGGCATCGGACGTGTTGAGGTTGGCGCTGCCGGCCAATTCGCCGCCCTCAAGCGTCACTGTGCCATGCGCATTGATCGATGTGCCGTTTGTCGTGGTCAGTGTGGCGGTGTCATCGATCTGGAGCACTTGTAAAGCGCCGGGATTGCCCGCAATCATCACGTCGCACACGTTCACCGAGTCACCGGCGTTCAGGATGGCCGTGCTGTCGGACCCGGTCGTATTGTCCAGAACCGCCGGTCGTCCGTTCGGGACCGCACTGGGATTCCAGTTCGCGGGTCCCATGAAGTCTCCGTTGGGCGTGCCCAGCCACTCGGCCGCGCACAGCGCGGAACACGAGGGGGACGGCGAGCAGTCGCACTGGCCGGATGCAGCACAGACCGCATCGGTCGCTCCTGCAATCAGACAATCACATGCCGAGGTGCAGGGAATGACCTCGTTGATGCAACCGATCGTCGGATTGCATGTGTCGATGGTGCAAGCATCGAAGTCGTCACAGCTCAACACGCTCCCGCCAACACACATGCCAACTCCGTCGCACACATCATTGATCGTGCATACATTCCCTGTGCTGCACGGCGTGCCGGCCGGGGCAAAGCTGCTGACCACACAGCTACCCGCTCCGTCGCAAGCATCAATCGTACACGGGTCGGTGTTGCACGGCGTACCGTTCGGCTCAACGTTGTCCACACAGACGCCCGCACCGTTGCAGGTATCCGGCAGGTCACACGGACCCGACGCCGGGTTCCCACAGGGCGTACCGGTCGGCTGACCCGCGCAGCCCGACGACGGTGTACACGTCAAGGACAAGATCCCAGATGCGCCACTCCCGGGAGACAAGTTGCCGACGCGGACCAGGTAAGTGTTCCCCGTCGCCACGTTGATGTTGGGGTTGCCAAGTGCCGGGCAAGGCAGCATCGAGCCGAAACCCGGACCACACGTCGCGCAATCATCGTTGCATAGGATCAAGTTGGAGGCCGCCGGTGTGCAAGGAACGCCTGGATCGTAGATGGCCAGCACCGTATCACCCGTTGGATTGCAGGTGTCGATTGTCAGCGTCCCCGTGCACGTGGCGGTGTACTCGTACCAGATGTCATCGGAGAAACTGCACGGTGCCGGGTGAGACGGGCCGCCGAGCGTCGCGCCGGTGGTGTCGAAGGCGTAGGTCCCGTTGCCGACCACTATAGCGTCGACGCAATCATCATTAGGGGGCGGGGCGGACGGCGTGACGGTGACCGTCAGATTCTGAAACTCGTCGACCGTGTACAGTCCACCGCCGGGTGCGAAGAGGTTGGTCCCGCCCGCGGGGGGCGCCCCCCACGGCACGAAGGAGACTTCAAACTGCCCGCCGGCGCCCGCGGATGCTTCGATCTGGAACTCGCCCAGATAGGAAGGGGTCGCGGGCGGGTTGACCCCCTGGAAGAAGTCGAAAAGGCTCGCGATCCATCCAAATCCGGCGTCGACGGCGGGAGGTGGCGGCGTTTCGTTGTAGACCGGCGGGTTCGTGAGCAGGCCGGTGAACACGTAGTCCGACCGGGTCTCATCGACGAAGACCGTGTTGCCGGGTCCGGGGTTGTTGTCTACGTATGAGACGGCCCCCGTGGCGCCCGCTTGCGGTGCTCCGTCCCAACGGACGATCACCTGGTGGGCGTTGAGTTGCTCGGCCTGCGCAGTGTCTACGACCCACACCGATACCTGCTGGGTTGTTCCCGCGGCCATCGTGATCGAGGTATTGCCCGTTTGCGGCACGCTTCCCTGCTGACCGTCTGGGGCCATGAAGACCCGCACCCCTTGTTGAGGGGCTTCGACGGCCCGGACGAGCAAGTTGCCGTCGCCGGTGGGCGTCCCGCCAAATGCCTCACGAACAGTCCGCAGGGGGACCGGGGCCGCGGCGAGATTATTGGGATCAACCGTGGCACCCCCCGCCGACGCATCCCCTGCGATCCAGCTGCGTTCACTGGGGACGAAAACGCTTGGCGGATCATCGGTCCCGTCCTTATCGAGGCGGGCCGGATTATTTCCTCCCGGGTAGCCGTTGATGATCGCTCCGACAAAGAAACTCGCCCCAACGCTTACGTCCAGGGGCGGTGTGATGGGGTAGGTGTTAAAGGCGTTGCTATTGCTGTTTGCGACCACACCGGTGGCCGACCTGAGCACTCCCGCGTCCGAAGGATCTCCGTCTTGGTTTGGGTCCGACCATATATAGACACTCACCGATGTCCCGTTCGCGATCGTCCCGAACGCGACGCGGATCGCCGCGATCGTCGGCTTATTGGCCTCGCCGACGAATTGATTCAACCAGGCTAATGCGTGTGAGGGATCAGTCGGGCTATCGATCCCGACCCTCGTTTCCGCTCTGCCGTCGTCGACGCGATATTCCAATTGCGCGGGCGCGACCGAGGGGAAGAAAGTCCAAACCAGACCGCTTAACACCATTGCTCTTTTCAACATCGTGGAATCCTCCATCTTGCGGCGTTCTGATCGGACGCAACGGTGCGCCCGGCGTCTCTCCCCGTCAACGCACTAACTGACGCGGTGCGCAGAAAAATGCTGCGCGTTCGGCCGCGCCGTGCGTCTTGGAAGGTGTGGAGGTCGCGGCGAAGCGCGTCTGGTCGGCTCGCAACGCATACGATTACCCCACGCCGGCAAGGCAGGGCGCATGCGCCCCGCTTGCATCCGTCCACCCGGTCCGGTTCAATGCCGGGCTGAGTCCGGAGTCCAGAATTCAGTATTCTGGACTTTGAATCCCCGCATGGTGGACGCGAAATCGACATCTTGTTCATCGATACCGATCCAGCGGCTTCGTGCCGGGGATCGATCGGCGTTTGATGCGCTCGTGCGTGCATACTGGGAGCCGATCATGCGATACATGTGGAAGCGCGTGTCGCCGCGGGAGGCGGAAGACCTGACACAACAGGTGTTCACGCGCGTCTATCAATCGGTGCGCAAAGGCGGCGGCCCGTCAGAAGCAGACGAAGTCGGCTGGCGCCGCTACCTGTTTTCGTGCGCGCGAAACGAGACGATCGACTTCTGGAGGCGACGAGGCGCGCGTATCGCCGCGGACTGCTTGACCGATCTCGTCGGCGACGAGCACAGTTGGCAGGAGTACGCCGTCTCGTCCGATTCGCCCTCAGGATCCGGGGTCTCGCAGGAGCACAGCCGGGCGATCCGAGATTGCATGGGTGAACTTGATACCGCGCCTCGGGCGATGTGCTGGCTGGTGTTCGTGGAGAACCGGTCGAAACGCGAGGTTGCGAAGCTGATGAGCATGCCGGAATCATCGTTGCGCTCGGCGCTGGTCGAGGCGGTCGGTCGGCTGCGACTCTGTCTGTCCGGGAAAGGGGTACTGCCCGACGGTTGTCATCAGGAGTGATTCGATGCCCGCTGAAGAGGACACCTTCGGAGACCGGGAAGCAGCGGATCTGCTTCGCCGATGGGGCGAGCAGGTACGCCGCCCGGAGGGCTTGAAGACGGAGGCGAACCTCTTCGAACCGCCCGGTGATCTCGGGCACATGCACCGCGCGCTCGACATCGTGGACGGTGAGATCGCGCAACAGGGGGCGTCCGTGCCGCTCAAGATCGGACGATCGTGGTGGTGGTGGTGGCGCGGCGGCCTGGCGGCCGCGTCGCTGGTGCTGGTGATCGGCGGCGGCTGGTTCGTCCGGGGGGTGCTTTCACCCGATGAGGGAACTGGAACTTCACGTGTCCTGGTTCTTGGCGACTTGCGGCTCTCATCGGCGCCGACACTTCTCCGCGGTGAATCTGAAACGCAATTCCGCAGTGGTGATCCGGTGTATATTCACTTTGCCGCCGACCGACCGGGCACGGCCTTTGTGGCGATGCTCGACAGCCAGTCACGATTCGCGCCTCTGAGCAGCGACGTCCACGCCGTGAAGCGGGGGCCGAATCTACCCAAATCCGCGCGGCTGGACCACGAACCCGGTACGGAGTCCTTCGTGATTCTCTACAGTGCGCACCTGCTCAGCAAAGAGGATTTCGTGGGGATCGTTCGTGAAGCGGAATCTGCTGTGACTGCCGGATCGAAGCCGCACGCGGTAGCGCTTAAGGAAATCCTGACGGCAGTGCGCGCCGATCCCCGAATTGAGGCCGACGCGATCACATTTGAACATCTTCCATAGCGGACTGTCAGCGGTCCGCGATCCGCGATCCGCAACTAGGAACCATCACCAACCAGAACAAACGCGCCCCAGTAGAAAGGATCCGCGTAGGGTCGGTCGGAACCCCGCGCGGGCACGACCTCGCTGATTGGACCGGCCCCGCGCATCTTGGTCGCGCGCGACAGGTCCTTGCCAAGCTCAGCTGCTTGATCCGCGTCGAGATTCCGCAGCCACCGCTTTGCTTCAAACAGAGCGTCGGCCTTGGACATGGGCGGCTGGTATGACCGTTGACCATTGCCCTCCTCGCCCGAACCCAACAAGTTTGCATAGAACCGCGTCATCAGCAGCGCCGTCGCGGTGTCATCGACCTTCCACAACGTCGCCACCACGTTTTCGGCCCCCGCGAAGAGGAACCCCCAGGTCAACGCGACGAATCCCTCGCCGGATTCCATGCGTCCCCGAGCCGTCCGGCAGGCACTGAGCACGACCAGCTCCGTTCCGTCCAGCTTGCCGCCCCATCGGGAGAGCAGATCGCCCAATCGCAAGAAGCCGTCATCCTGCGGCGTCACCGTCTTGGGTGCCGCCATGGCCAGCGCGCTGTCATACACCTTGCGCCCTCGTTCAACGAGACCGTGCGTTGCCAAGTGCAGAAACCGCGGGCCTTTGACGGCGTTGAACAGGTTCGTAACCGTCGCCTCGTGACCGGCGAACGATCGTACCGCCTCAGGATGGCCCGGGGATTGGGCCAGCACGAGTTGGGCGATCGCTTCGATTTCCGCGCGCGTGCCGGGCAGTCGATCGAGTTTTCCGAAGGCATCACGGGTGCTGTCCCGCATCGCCAGCGTCAGGGCAGTATCGGTGGAGTTGGACGCCGGCTCACTTGGTGGCAGGCTCTCCTCCGGCCGCCCAGAGCCGAACGCAGGGTCGCCCAACGCCACCAGAATCGGTCGCTCGGCCGCCGGTCGCCCTCTTGGCCGTTTCGTGCCTTGTCGCCGCCGATGCAGGAGCACCGCCCCCGACGGCCCGCAGACAACGGCCGGACCTACATCAAGCCACCGCTCGCCCTTGGCTGAATCGACGATCAGCGTCTCAAACGGCAGCCAATGCAGTGGACCGTCAGGAACGACAAAGACGCGCCTCGCCGCCCCGATTTCTTTGTGCAACTCCGTCGGAAGGAGCGTGCTCAGCAACTCGGTCGGTGCATGTCCGGCCACCTTGCTGGTCATTGGGTCAGACTTGTCCGTTTCTCGAGACAGGCGATCGAACACGCGGTCGATGGTTGCCGTCAGCGCCTCGGCCGACACATCGGTCTTGTCAGGCCACTTGAGCGTATACGCTCGCACACCGGCGCGGTTCGACCGCACACTACGTCCCTCGGTTTCCCGGCTCGACCGGGGGATACCTTCGCGCTCGCGCAGCCCGACAATCAATAGGACACTATCGCTCGTTCCCACGTCGTATGCCAGCAGGATCTCACCGGGCTCAAGCGCGGCGGCCACTTCCTCTGCCGTCAGTGGCCGAAGACCCTTAGACCCCAATACGTCACGCGCAAGATCCCACAAATCGCGGGCAGCCTGTCGATCCGCGTCGCAGGCCTCGTCACGCTGTCTGGTCAATTCGCGGATGTGCTCGGTCTGCTGAGCATCCGTGAGGCTGTTGTCCTTGCTAGTGGTCCTGATCATCGCCTCGGCTGAACGGCGCGACGCTCTCGCTTCGCTCTCGCGCTGCTGAATCTCCTCGGTCTTGCGGCGTAAGGCGTGATCCCCATCGTCTGTTGCCTGGGCGCGAATAAGCGCGAGAAGGTCATGACCTCCAGCGTCCATCAGGTCCAGCACGGCTCGCCCGCGGCCGCGTTCCAGATAGTTGAACGCCACCGCCGGACCCGTCCCGCTGCGGTCCTGTGTTGGCTCCGACGTCTTCGCCCACGGGGCAATCTGGACCCGGACCATCCTGTCGAAAGCGCCACCGCGGGACAATCGTGTGAAATACCGCGCCCGGTCCAACGCATCGCCGGCCACCCGGTGTCGCCGAGCCTCGATATGCTCAACCGCTTCACGGTAGAGCGCGATTGCATCGAGCGCCCGGTCGCGGTGACGCCAAAGAAGATCGGCGTACGCCGTGCAACTGGTGTGAAGGTCCTGTGAGCGGGTCCGGCGCCGGATCGACAGCGCCTCGGCGTGCATGCGCTCCGCCTCGGCCAAATCCTCCGCCCCGTCGCCCCCTTCGAGCGAGTTCGCCAAATCGTGCATGCTGACCGCGACAGCGGGGTGATCATTGCCCAGAAGCTCGCGTCGCATCTGCAACGCTTGCCGATGAAGTGCCGTAGCCCCCGCCCGATCACCACGTGCCAAGAGCAACTTGCCCAGGTCGTTCATGGTGGTAGCGACTCCGGGGTGTTCGTCGCCCAAGTTCCGCCTATCCAGCGTCAGGGCTCTGCGGAGCTGTGTCTCCGCTTCGGCGTAATCACCTTCTTCCAGGAGGACGTCAGCTAGACCCTTCAGCGCCGACGAAACATACGGGTGGTCGTCGCCCAACGTCAGCCGAGCCGAGTCCAGCCAACTCCGCATGCAGCGTTCGGCTGCACCGTAATCCCCGCGCTCCCGCAGCACGTGTCCCAGTTGGCCCAAACTCGACCCCGTATATGGGTGACTGTCACCCAACACGCGACGCCGAATGGCGAGTGCCTCGCGCACGGCCCATTCGGCTTCGGCGTAGTTGCCTCGATCACGTAGCGTCCCGGACAAGTTGTGCAAACCCGTCGCAAGCCGCGGATCCTCCGGTCCGGAAATGTCTCGGTGGATATCGAGGACTTCCCGGCGGAGTGCTTCTGCCCCAGCGTCGTCGGCCTTGGCGCTGAGCACCGCCGCCAAGTTGTTCAGTGTCGTGGCCACGCCGACGCTCCGGTCGCCCAGCAGCTTTCGGCGTAAAGCCAGCGTCTCACGCAACAGGGATTCCGCCTTGAGATAGTCACCTCTGAGATACAACAGATACCCAAGGATGTTCTGAATCGTGGCCACGTCGGCATGCTCGTCGCCGAGCAGCTTGCGGTAAATCTCGAGCCCCTCACGAATGCTCGCTTCCGCGGCCTCGTAGTGCCCCCGCTTCGAGAGCAACCTTCCCAAGTTGACCAGATTAATAGCGGTGTCCGGATGGATGGTGCCGAGGTGCGTCCGATGGATGTCCAACGCTTCCCGGAAATGGCGCTCAGCACGCGCAAAATCACCCTTGTTTTCGTACGCAATCCCTATGTACGACGCGCAGCGTCCCACCATGGGATGTGTCTGCCCCAACAGTCTCTCGCGACACGCACGTTGCCGTTGGGCGGCATCAAGCAACGCATCAAACTGGCGGCCGAACCACATGTCCCTAACTGGTCCGTCACTCCGGTCTGCTTCGGCCAACTCGGCCTGCGCTTCGGGAGATAGAGAAGCGATCTGTTCAAGCGTCGCCACCAAACGCCGGGCATCACGCGTCTCCCACCACTGCTCGCCTTGAGCGTGGCGACGCATTGCCAGCACTTGTTCGGCGAGCGGAATAGCCTCCGCGTACTTAGCCTGCGTACGCAACTCGTCGATGGCTCTGTCCAGTTCGTCCGCCCGCTTGGCGTTGTCGCCGGTGAGGGCGGGAACCTCTGTTTCGTTCTTGTACGCGTCGGTCGAGTCGTCACGCCGCAAAGCGCCTGTTGTCGGCTGCGCGACTGTGGCAGGACGATCCGCCGCCGGGAAAAGAAGCTGAACCGCCGCAACGACGATCACAAGCCGATCCAAGGCAGGACGAGCCATCTCTCGCACTCCGGTATAGCGCGTCATCAGTCGATACGACGCGGGCGCCCGCATCGAGGC
>JAJDDR010000594.1 GCA_029260255.1 Phycisphaerae bacterium | reverse complement strand
AGTGGCATCCTTGGCGAGCACGGAACGGGGGCAGTTGGTGCTGGTGGCGCCGCGTTCCATGGCCGATGGAAAAAGTCGAGATATCGTTATTGACAATATGTGTGAAGTAGGATATTTTGCGGGTATGGCAAGCAAGAAACCGAAATCAGACGGGCTGGCGGACTTGATCCGTTCGGCGTTCGCCGACTCGGGCATGAGTCGCTTCGAGTTGGGTAAGCGGTCGGGCGTTTCGTACAGCGTGACGCATCGATTCATCACCGGCGAGCGCAGCGTCAGGCTGGAGACAGCGGACAAGATTCTCGCGGGGTTGGGGCTGGAAGCGCGGCTCGCGCCCACAAGGAAGGGACTGTAACGATGGCAAGCATATCACGCGAGGCGAACGGACGGCGTGTCATTCAATTCACTGGCGGGGACGGCAAGCGACGTAGCATTCGGCTCGGGAAGGTGTCGCAACGCGCCGCGGAGACCGTCAAGGTCCACATCGAACGGCTGGTGACGGCGAGCGTGACCGGGTACGGCGTTGAGGATGAAACGGCGCGGTGGGTGGCGGGTCTGGATGATGTCCTGCGTGCCCGCGTGGCCGCTGTGGGGCTCGTTCCGAAGCGCGAATCGGTCACCATCGGTTGTTTCCTCGACGAGTTGATTGCGGGCCGCAGCGACGTGAAGGCGACGACACGCATCACCTACGACAACGTGCGTCGGAATCTCGTGGATTGCTTCGGGCCGGGCAAGGGCGTGCGCAGCTTCACGGAGGGCGACGCCGACGCGTTCCGGCTCTGGCAGACCACGAATGAGAAGCTCGCGGACAACACCGTGCGGAGGCGAACGGGCATCGCCCGGCAGTTCTTCAAGACGGCCATGCGCCGCGGCATGATCCTGGTCAACCCGTTCGAGGGCCTGTCCGCGAGTGTGCGTGAGAACAGGCGGCGCTTCCGGTTCGTCACACTTGAAGAAGTCGAGAGAATCCTCGACGCTTGCCCGGATGCCGAATGGCGGCTGCTGTTCGCTCTGTGTCGGTTCGGTGGATTGCGGTGCCCGTCGGAGGTTCTCCGCCTGACCTGGGTCGATGTCGATTGGGAACGCAGCCGCATCACCGTCAGTTCGCCCAAGACCGAGCATCACCCGGACGAGCACGCCCGTACGATCCCGCTTTTCCCGGAGTTGCTTCCGCGACTGCGCGAGGTGTTCGAGGCCGCGGAGCCGGGTGTTACGCACGTCATCACTCGATACCGGAGCGGTAACCAGAACCTGCGCACACAATTCAACCGCATCGTCCGCCGGGCTGGGCTGGAACCCTGGCCAAAGCCGTTTCAGAACCTACGAAGCTCGCGGGAGACCGAGTTGGCCGAGACGTGGCCGATTCACGTCGTCTGTACCTGGATTAGGAAACTCCCCGGCGGTGGCGAGCAAGCACTACCTACAAATCACGGACGAGCACTTCGACCGGGCCGCCGAAGCCGCCCCGACCAAGGCGGTGCAAAATCCGGTGCAGCAGGCGCGCGCATCGGGGGGAATGGCGATGAACGCGCAAGAGGCGAAACGCGAAAAACCCCTGGAAAAGCAATACAATTCAGCGATGTGCGCTTCCGTTCAAACTGGCGGACTGGGCGATATAGGACTCGAACCTACGACCTCACGGGTGTGATCCGTGCGCTCTAGCCAACTGAGCTAATCGCCCTCAGAGCGCAGACATCATACGGCGTTCCCCCCTCAGGGCAAGCCCGTCGGCGGACCCCGCCGGCCCGGGCTAGTCGGACACCGTGTTTCCGATCGTGGCGGGTGCGTGTCGGCGCTCGGGTCGCTTCGCGCGGTGACCGGCACCGTGGAACGCCCACTGGAGCAGTTCCTTGGCGTCGGCGCCCTTGCCCTGCATGAGGATGCCGATGCGAAAAACGCGCGACGCGAAAACCACACATGCAACCGACGTCAGCAGGACGACAACCAACCCGACGATCGGCTGCCATTGGGGTATCGGCGCAGGCAATCCCTGCCGGAGGATCATCAGCATCGGAGTCGCCGGCGGGAAGAACGACACGAGTGTCGAGAACGTGCTGTTGGGCTCGAGCATGACGGGACGGATCACAAACAACGGGATGCAGGCCATCAGCGACGCGGGGGCCATCAGGTTCTGCGCGTCCTTCATGTCATTGCACGCAGCTCCGATCGCTGCATAGAGCGAGCCGAACATCAGAATCGCCGCGGCCTGATAGAGCAGAAACCAGTTGATCAGCTGCCGAGGCACGGTATGCCCGTAGCCGCACGCGCTGGCGGTGACGAACCCGATTACAATGTAGATGGTCACGATGGCGAGCGACACGCCTACCATGCCGAGAATCTTGCCCATCATGAACTGAAACGGAGTAACGCACCCCAGCAGCACCTCGGCGCTGCGTTGCATCTTCTCTTCGAGAACGCTGTAGGTCAGCGGAATCGCGCCCACGAAGATGACGAGGAACATCAGCGCGGCGAGCCCGAGTCCCGCGAAGATGCTGATGTAGTGGTCGTTCTTCTTGGGCGCATGCACCGCCCCGCCTACGGCTCGGACGTAGAGCGGCTGTTCGTCCACGGGCACATACCGGATCACCCGACTCACGGTTTCGGCGGCCAGCCCGGCATCGCCGATGCGCCACGCGCGGACCGCTCCGTTGACCCGCTGTCTGAACCAATCGGGGAAGTCACGGTACATCGGGTTGTTGGAGCAATACACGACCGGATGATGCCCGTCCTCGTCCGCCGCGACTGTGCTGAGCACGTCTTCGGCGATCTCAACGAATCCGGACAGCGAACCGTCACGAACGCGGTCGGAGAGTTCGCCATGCACGGTATCGATGCTCCCGTCGCCGACATCGACGCGCTCGAGGACGAACCGCGGTTTGACTTGCCGCCGATCGTCCCCACCTGTTTCCGACGGCTCGAATATCTGCGTGCGGTTGTACTCGCCGGCCGCGCGCAGCAGACCGCCAAAGAGAACGTTCGTCCGATCAACGACTGCAAACGTCTTGTCTTTCAGGTCGGCCTGGTCTTTCAACAGCAATGCCGCGACCAAACCCGCCGAGCCCATCACGGGCATGAGCGTAAGGCTGATGACAAATGTCTTGGTATGCACCGCCGCCCGGAATTCGCGAACGGCCACAACGAGTGTCTTACGCATTCGCAGTCTCCGCGTCCGAAGGGCCGGCAAGACGGACGAAGATGTCGTGAAGCGACGGACTGGCGACTTCAAAGTGAAGGACGCGGCCGCGTCGCGACAGGTGATCAAGAACGCACTGCGAATCATAGCCCCAGTCCATGCGCAGTTCCTGCGTGCGTCCATGGTTCGTGACCTTCGCGACTCCCGCGATGCCGTCGAAGTCCACATGTTCTTCGGCCAGTCGCACGCGGATGGTGTCGGCGCCGTAGGTGTGTCTTATGTTTTCGAGGGCGCCGTCGAGAACTTTGTCGCCCCGGTAGATCATGACGATATCGTCACACGTTCTTTCCGCCATAGCCATGTCGTGCGTCGAGTAGATGATCGTCGTGCCATCTCGCTTGAGTTCGAGAATGGCGTCGCGGAGCACGTCCGCATTGACCGGATCGAGTCCCGAAAACGGCTCGTCGAGAATCACGAGCGCCGGCCTGTCGATTACGGCGGAGATGAACTGGACCTTCTGTGCCATGCCCTTGGACAGGGTTTCGATGCGCTTGGATGCAGCGTCCGCGAGGTTCATTCGGTCCAGCCACTCATGGACCGGGCCGACCGGATCTTTGCAACCCTTGAGTTCCGCATAGAAACGGAGGATGTCGAACACCTTCATGCGGCTGTACAACCCGCGCTCCTCGGGGAGGTAGCCGACGCTCGCGGGCGGGCGGCGCAGGTCGTCGCACCCCAGGACACGGACCAGACCCGCCCCCTCGTCGGGTCGGTAGATGCGCATGATGAGGCGCAGTGTCGTCGTCTTGCCCGAACCGTTGGGTCCGATGAATCCGCAGATTGATCGCTCGCGAACCGTGAGCGACAAGTCACGAACGGCCGGGGTGCGACCGAACGATTTGGTGACGTTTCGTATCTCAACGGCACTACGCCGACGGCACGCCGCGTCCGAGCCGGCGGCGCCCGTTTCGCGCGGCTCGGCCGATGGCGGCGGCTTCCCGTCGCGTGCGGGGCGGGCGTCCGGACTCCTCGTTGGAAACGTTACCGGTGTCATGACTGTGGCGTTCCGGTGCGGCGCGTCGGGGCACACAGAGTGCATCCGCACGCCTCTTGCCCGGGGATTGGGTCTCGTCCGGGTCGTAACTCCAAGGGCGTTGTCTGTCGTACAGAATTCGACGAGCTACGGAGTTGGCATGATTAAGAAATGGGCACCACGGGCGTTGCGTGGTTATCGGTGAATCGATACGCGGACGCCGGGCGACCGGCTCATCCGTCCGATTCGATGGCGTCGCCGAACGATTCGTGGATGATCTCGATTTCGTCACGCGCGGTCACGAACGCGTCGACAACGGCGGGGTCGAAATGTGTGCCGGACTCTTCCGTGATGATGGCGTACGCCTTGGCTACCGTGAACGGCGGTTTGTAGCACCGGCGGGAAGTCAGCGCGTCGAACACGTCGGCCACGGCGGTTATGCGACCTTCGACCGCGATATCCTCGCCCGCCAGCCCCAGCGGGTACCCCTTGCCGTCCCATCGTTCGTGATGGGAATGGGCGATGCGCTCGGCCGCCTGCATCAGCGGATGCGGCGAGTCGGCGAGGATCTTGGCACCCTCGGTCGTGTGCCGTTGCATCGCCAGACGTTCCTCGTCGGTGAGTGCACCGGGCTTGGTGAGTATCGAGTCTGCAATACCGAGCTTGCCGATGTCGTGCATCGGGCTCGCACACATCATGTTGTAGGCGTACTCCTCGGAGTAGCCCAGCCGCCGGGAGATCGTCTCGCAGTACATGCTGACGCGCTTGATGTGCTGCCCGGTGTCGTCATCGCGCAACTCGGCGGCGGTCGCCAGACGCATGACGGTTTCGAGCTGCGCCAGCTTCAACTCCTCGTTCTTGCTGCGGACGTCGTCAAGCAGGATCGCGTTGCGAACGCTGATGGCCGCCATCGATGCGAGCGCCATCGCGATCTGCTCATCCCGTGCCGAAAACGCATCGATCACACCGTCCTGAACTGTGTGGTTGATCAACTGCAGCACGCCGACAGGGTGATCGTTCTGGTCCAGCATCGGGATGACCAGCATCGACTTCGTGCGGTATCCCGTCGCCTGGTCGTACTGGCTGCTGAAGCAATACGCCGCGTCGGCGGAAAGGTTGTAGACGTCTTCAATGCAGAGCGACTGGCGGTTGTTGGCGGCGTACCCGGCAAGCGACGCGTTGTCGATGGGGATGGTCATGCCCTTGAGGCCGGTCGCACCTTCCTCATTCGGTTTCGGCTCGACGCACAGATCCGGGCGAGCGTCGTTCTGCGAACAGGAAAAACGCAGCAGCTCGCCGGGCGCGACGCGAAACACCGTCCCGGCCTCTGCGCGGACGAACTTGCGCGCGTGCAACAGCAACTCGTTGAGCAACGGGTCCGGCGCCAGCACCGACACCTTTCGGCACACGTCCAGCAGCGCATCGAATTCGAGCTCCACGGAGGCTCTCTCGCCGGAGGAACTGAGAGTTATGGAAGAATTCGCCACGTATTTCCTACTCCAACACACCAATAACCCAGGCTATTGTATCCGGAATGAAGGTCCCCCACAAGGTCGGAGTGTGTTCGTGCGGAGTGCGCCGTCCGGCACGTCGATCGCGAACGGCGTTGGTGCGGTGTCAAGCGTTGATCGATGCGTAGCGTAGCGCCCCCCTTTATCCGGCGCCCCCAAGGGGGCCCGACCCCGGCGGGGAGCCCAAAAAAGGCGCGCCCAGGAAACCACA
>JAJDDR010000593.1 GCA_029260255.1 Phycisphaerae bacterium | reverse complement strand
AGGCCGAGCAGCTAGTCCTCGCCGCAGAAGCTGACAAGAAGAAACAGGTCCTCTCCGCCGAGGCGGAGATGGAATCGGGCGAGCTTCGTGCCCAGGCCATCCTCGCCATCGGAAACGCCGAGGCGGAGGCGAAGAAGGTGCAACTGCAGGCCTACGCCGTCGATGGCGCCGACAACTTCGTCAAGATCGAAATCGCGTCGGCAATCGCCCAGGCCAACTCCGGAATCAAAGGCTATATCCCGGAGAGCATGACCATCAATGTCCTTACCGATCGCATCATGTCGGCGATCGAAAGAATCTCTCAACCCGCGGGCGCGGTACCCGCACATTGAGCATACGGAGGAGGTGTCAGGTGATTCGGTTTTATGGACTCTTGGCGCTGGGCGCCTTCCTCGTGGTGTGCGTTGCCGTCGTGTTCGGCTCCATCTTCGGCGAGAAGAACCGCAAGAAAGCCATTCTCGCCGCCCTCGACGCCGACCGCGGCGAGCGCTCCGACGCGGACCAGAGAAACGTCACCGAAATGGTGACACTGTACATCAACATGGTCGCCAAACACGGGCCCGACTCGGAAGAAGCCAAGGCATTCCGCTTCGGCACCGACAGCGCCCTGGTGAGAGGCCTGTACGAAGACGACGAGGCATTGAGCGCATTCAATCGACAGGCCAACGTCGTTGACGAGGTTTGTCGCAAGTTTAAGAAGAGGCGATAGCGCGTGCGACGGATCGTCGCACAAACGCCTCCGCAGCAGGCAGGGCGCGGTCAATTCGGCGTCCCATGGGCGGCCGGCACGTATCGACCTCACGCCGGCCCTCGCCAACGCGCCGGGATCGATGGGTGTCGGAGAATACGCCCCAAGCCTCTCACGCCTCGATTCCGAGGAACGGCGGACACTACAGTGGCGCTAGAAAGAACTGCAAAGAGGGGTTGCCTCCCACGGCGCGCATCGGGTATGCTGCGCGTCTGCGGGGGGTGGGCGTCGACGTTCAAGAGTGGTGATAGGTGTCTTGCGTTGACCGTGCCATGCCCCAGACGGTACCACACGACGGAGGAGAGGCGGTGCCGGACGGGCCGACCGTGTTTGTCGTTGAGGACGACCCTCACATCCGCGACTCGCTGAGGTGTATCGTCGAATCCTCCGGGCTGTTGGTGCAAACGCATGCGTCAGCCGAGGCGTTTCTCGCGGCATACTCACCGGAGCGTCCCGGCTGCCTAATCCTCGATCTCCACATGCCGGGCATGAGCGGGGAAGACCTGCTGGACGCCCTGATCAGCAAGCGGTTCAGCATCCCGGTGATTGTCGTCACCGGGTACGGTGACGTCGGTTCGGCGGTCCGGGCGATGAAGTGCGGCGCACTCGACTTCATCCAGAAACCGTACAAGAAGGCCGTCTTGCTGGACTGCATCCATCGCGCAATCGAGCATGATCGCGACACGCGAGAGCAGGACGCGAATCGTGAGGTGATCGAATCGCGATTGGCCTTGCTCACGCCGCGCGAGCGCGAGGTCATGGACCTTGTCGTGTCGGGGATGGGAAACAAGCAGGTTGCACATCGATTCGGCATAAGTGTCAAGACGATCGAGATCCATCGGTCGCGCCTGATGAAAAAGCTCCAAGCCAAGACCGCCGTCGATCTCGCACGCATGTATCTGTCCGTGCAGCGTGATCGCAAGAAACCGTCCTCACTAGTGGGAAAACCCCTATCCAGAGACCCCCGCCAGGCGGCCGATCTTAACAACTGACCCAAGTTGACTCCGTCTCGTCGTCACATTGCGAATCTGGTTCAACTGCATGGGGAGTTCACCTCCGTGTCCACGAAAGCAGATCGAACGCGTGTTTTGGTCGTTGATGATCGTATCATGGTCCGGGAGGGGCTCGCGGCGTTGATCAGCGGAGAGCCGGACTTGCAGGTAGTCGGCTGTGTGGCCACGTGCGCGGAGGCCTCCACGGCCAGTGAGGGTGAGCATCCTGACGTTGCAATCATCGAGGCGGATCTGCGCGCGCAGCTCGCGTTTTCCTGCATTCGGGAATTGCGCGCGTGGTGTCCAGGCGTGCGGATCGTGCTGCTCGCGTCCAATCCCCGCGACTGCATCATCTCGCGAGCACTGAGCGCCCAGGTGGACGGCATCGTCACGGCGTGGGATTCGTTCTCCATGGTCACCGCCGCGATCAAGGCCGCGGTTGACGGCCGGCGGTTCTTTTCACCCGTGGTCTACTCGCGCTTGACGGCTCAGCGCCCCGCGCCGGCGAACGCGCCACCGGGGAAGGCCGACCTGCGTCCACCCCAGCTCACTTCCCGAGAACTCGAAGTACTCGGGCACCTCGTTGGTGGTGAGACGGTCAAGGAGACTGCCTCGGCGATGAACCTGGCGGCCACCACTGTGGACAATCACAAGACGCGCATTATGCGCAAGGTCGACGTCCACAACAGCGTGGGACTGACACGCTACGCGATTCGCGAAGGCATCATCACCGCGTGACACACCCAGTACTCCGACACGCGTCATTCGACGGGATGGGATGAACCGAGCCGCGGAAGTTGGCGCCGCCACCGATCCAGCTTCCGGCGAGCGCGACCATTGCTTGCCAGGCATCGTCGGGCAGCCCCCCCTCGCAGATCAGTAGCGAGATCGGCCCGCCGATGCCCACGCCGAACGTCCCGGCGAGGAGCATGATGACGGCCTTGGGACCGAGTCGAATGATCGCGGGGCGGTGGGGTTCTGCCGGTCAGTCAGGGGAAGGAAGCGGTGGCGGACAAATGC
>JAJDDR010000592.1 GCA_029260255.1 Phycisphaerae bacterium | reverse complement strand
CGCAAACGAACGTCACGAACCCCTGCGTCATGCCACAAGCGCCTGTAGCCCACCGAGCAAACGTTGCAACTCCTCGACGCACTCGCCGCGACTGCCATACGCGCCGACGAAAAGATCGGCGCGGTGGTCTCGCCGTGGCTGATCCCCCCTGTCTCGACGCGCCTCGATCGTGCCGTCGGCGACCGTGACCTGACCGGCGTGTAGCGCGTAGCCGATGCCAACGCCGCCGCCGTGGTGCA
Source organism: Phycisphaerae bacterium (assembly GCA_029260255.1). Classification (GTDB taxonomy): domain Bacteria; phylum Planctomycetota; class Phycisphaerae; order UBA1845; family UBA1845; genus OFTM285. The sequence continues at coordinate 15,043 of JAJDDR010000592.1, read as the reverse complement.
CGCTGACCCAACTCGCGCCGCACGCGGTGTTCAAGAGCGCGTTGAGAATCGGCCAATCGGCGATGGCGTCCGAGCCGTCCTTCATGCCCTCGGTCTCGCGGTTCGGCGAGGCGACGGAGCCGCAGTCGAGATGGTCCCGCCCGATCACGATCGGGGCGCTGATCTCACCCTTGGCGACCAGGTCGTTGAAGACCAATCCCATCTTGTCCCGCTCGCCGTAGGACAGCCAGCAGATCCTGGCCGGCAACCCCTGAAACGCCACACGCTCGCCCGCCATCCGAATCCAGCGACACAAATGCTCATTCTCTGGGAACGTCTCCAAGACGGCCTGATCCGTTCGAGCGATGTCCTTCGGGTCGCCCGAAAGCGCCACCCACCGAAAGGGACCGGACCCTTCGCAGAATAGCGGCCTGATGTAGAGCGGCACGAATCCCTTGATGTCGAACGCGTTGTCGACACCGGCCTCGAGCGCTTGACCGCGGATGTTGTTCCCGTAGTCGAACGTCACCGCGCCGCGCGTCTTCAGTTCCAGCATCGACCGGACGTGCTCGGCCATCGTCCGCATGGACTCTCTCACATAGCGGTCGGGGTCGGTCTCGCGCAGCGCGTTGGCTTCGGCGAAAGTGACACCGTTTGGCACGTAGCCCACGAGGGCGTCGTGCGCCGATGTTTGATCGGTGAGCACGTCGGGCGTCACGTCGCGTCGGATCATCTCGGCCAATACGTCGGCGACGTTCGCGACGAGGGCGACCGACAGCGCGTTGCCTGCGCTGCGCGCTTCCTCGCACCAGGAAAACGCCTCGTCGATGTCCTCGGTGACCTTGTGGCAATATCGCGTTTCGATGCGTCGCCGCGCTCGCGCCGGATCGATTTCGACGGCCAGGCACACGCCCGCGTTCATCGTCACCGCGAGCGGCTGAGCGCCGCCCATCCCGCCGAGCCCGCCGGTGACGACAAGCTTGCCCTTGAGCGACGGCGCGTCGAATTCCCTGCGCGCCAGCGCTCCGAACGTCTCGTATGTGCCCTGCAAGATCCCCTGCGTGCCGATGTAGATCCAACTGCCCGCGGTCATCTGCCCGAACATCGTAAGGCCCATCGCCTCCAGCCGGCGGAACTCGTCCCAATTCGCCCAGTGCGGAACGAGTAGCGAATTCGCGATCAGCACGCGCGGCGCATCGGCGTGCGTCTTCGCGATGCCCACCGCGCGACCCGACTGCACCAGCAGCGTCTCGTCGTTCTCCAACGCTTCGAGCGCAGCCACGATCCGGTCGAAATCCGCCCAGCTGCGCGCGGCCTTTCCGCTGCCGCCGTAGACTATTAATTCGTCCGGCTTCTCGGCGACGTCGGGGTCGAGGTTGTTCATGAGCATCCGCATGGCCGCCTCTTGCTGCCAGCCTTTGCAGGTGAGCTTCGTCCCCCGCGGCGCGCGGACGGTTCGCGGTCCGGATACTTCTACTGCGCTTGGTGTCATTGTAATTGCCCTGTCGTACTTTCGACGGCTTGCGGCACGCGCCGCGAGCGTAGTAATGCCTGTGACGCCTCGATGTCCTCGCCGAAAAGTCGGTCCGCGTCGGCGTGGGTGATCGTCTCGCGCACAACCTTGTGCGCCGTGCGAGGCCCGACGCCCGCCTGCAGCGGAAGGCGAAAGTCGAGCGCTTGAGCGGCGCATAACTGCTCGATGGCCAACACGGTTTCCAGATGACCCATCACGCGCCACGCTTTCGTGGCCGCCGTCGCGCCCATGCTGACGTGGTCTTCCTGCCCCATCGATGTGGGAATCGTATCGACGGAGGCCGGCGACGCGAGGATCTTGTTCTCGCTCACCAGCGCCGCCGCGGTGTACTGCGCGATCATCAACCCGCTGTTGAGCCCGGCGTTCGCAACCAGTTGGGCGGGCAACCCGTCGTGCCCGCTGAGCAGGAGATACACGCGACGCTCGGAGATGCTCGCCAGTTCACTCAGCGCGATGGCCAGGTAGTCGAGGGCCAGCGCCAGAGGCTGCCCATGGAAGTTCCCGCCGCTGATCGTCGTTCCGTCTTCGAAGATCACCGGGTTGTCGGTCACGGAGTTGATCTCGCGTTCGACGATTTCCGCACCGTGACGGATCGCGTCGCGCGAAGCGCCGTGGACCTGCGGAATGCACCGCAACGAGTACGGGTCCTGCACTCTGTCACAACCGGCGTGCGAGGCGTTGATCTCGCTGTCCCGCAGGAGCGAGCGGAAATTCTCCGCGACCTGAACGGCACCCGGATGCGGCCGCAGCGCGTGCAGGCGCGCTTCAAACGGCTTCGCACTCCCGCGAAGCGCCTCCAGTGACATCGACGCGATGATGTCCGCGTGCTTCGCCGCACGCTGAGCCCGCACCAGAATCGCCGCCGCGTGGGCGCACATGAACTGCGTGCCGTTGATGAGCGCCAACCCCTCCTTGGCAGCGAGCCGGATCGTCTCGATCCGGTACTCACCAAACGCCTCCGCCGCAGGTTTGCGCTCCCCCGCACACCGCACTTTCCCCTCGCCGATCAGCGGTAGCACCATGTGCGCCAGCGGCGCCAGGTCCCCGCTCGCCCCCAGCGACCCTTGCAGCGGCACGACCGGCAGGATGTCATGATTCAGCATCTCCGCCAGACAATGCACCGTATCGCGTTTGATGCCGCTGAACCCCTGACCCAACGCATGGATCTTGAACAGCAACATCCACCGCACGACCTCGTCGGGCACCGCCGGACCCACGCCAACGGCGTGCGACCTGATCAGATTGTGTTGCAGCGTGCCCAGATCGTCGCGTCCGATGCGCTTGTGACAGAGATGTCCGAACCCGGTGTTGACGCCGTAAACTGCCCTCTCGCCCGCCGCGATCTTCTCGACGATTCCGCGAGAGGCTTCGATGCGATCCCACACCGAATCCGCGATCTCCACCCGAATGCGCCGTTCGAACGCCTCAGCCAGAGACGCCAACGTCAGCGGCGTTCCGTCCAGACGGATTCTGCACTCCGGCGTTTCGCCCGATGTTGCCTGCGGTTCGCTCATGGCTTGATTATACATCACGGCGTTGCCGACAGTAAGCACACCGCGCCCCACTCCTGTCATTCCGAGCGGAGCGAGGAATCTCGCTGGAAGGGCAGTCCGGCTAGATTCCTCGCTCCGCTCCGAATGACTCTCGATGCGTATCGTCGTTCGAGCCAACCGATGCGCCTGCCGATGTCACCCAAATGGGATGTACGTACCACAGGGGCCGCCCGTAGATCACTCGCCCTTGAGCTGTCGCGTCATGAGCCCGTCGATGGCGGATTTCGGTGACTGGTGCTCGAACAACACGCTGTAGATCGCCCGCGTAATCGGCATATCGACGTGATGCAAATCGGCCAACTGGAGCACGCTCTGCGTCGACGCGATCCCTTCGATCACGCCGTGGGACGTCTCGATCACCTGCTCGATCGGCATCCCGCGACCGATGCGCTCGCCGGCCGTGTGGTTTCGACTGACGGTCGAGTTGCACGTCGCGATCAGGTCACCGATGCCGGCCAGCCCCCGAAACGTATCGGCGTGGGCGCCCAGCGCCAGCCCGAGCCGGGTGATCTCGACCAGCCCGCGCGTGAGCAGGCTCGCCTTGGCGTTGTTGCCGAGTTCCAGACCGTCGCACGCCCCGGCCGCGATCCCGATGACGTTTTTCGCCGCCCCACCGAGTTCGACACCGATCATGTCCGGGTTCGTATACACCCGAAACGACGACGTCGAAAACGCCTCCTGAATCATGTTGGCGACGCGATAATCTTCGCTCGCCACGACCACCGCCGTGGGCAGACCGGCGGCCGCCTCCGGCGCGAGACACGGACCCGACATCGCCGCGACGGTGGCGTTACCCAAAATGTCGTCGAGGATCTGCGTCGGTCGAAGCAACGTCTCGACCTCGATTCCCTTCGCGACGCTCAGTACCGGCGCGGTCACGTTGCACTTCAGGGCGATCGCGACCCAGATGCCGCGTACATGCTGACACGGGATGGCCGAGACGATGAGTTGCGGGCACGCCAGCGCTGCGGCGATGTCGTGCGTGGGGTCGATGTTCGACGAGAGCGAGTGCCCGGGAAGGTATCGCTTATTCTCGCGATCATCCGCAAGCTGCCTCGCCCGGTCGATCGACCGAGCCCACAGCTTCACACGCGCCCCGCGACTGGCGAGTAGCAGCGCGCAAACGGTGCCCATCGCGCCCGCGCCAATAACCGTCGCATGTTCGATCGGCCGAATCATCAGCATCTCACGGGAGCGCTGACTTGCACTGTACACGCGCCGCCTGCTCGCTCAAACTTACCGGCGCGGCTCGTCCGGCGAACTGCTGCCGGGCGCCTTTCCGCCGGAATCCAGCACCACGACCTCGCCGGCCGTGTAAATCACGAGCGGATCGACGCCCTCGGCCTGCAACCGCTGACCGCGCGCACGGATCCCGACGCGGCGCCCGAGGAAACTGGATACATCCAGATTAGACTCTTCCGGAATCTCGACGTAGCCGATCGTTCGCACGCGGTCGTCGCCCATGAGTCGAAGTCGCCTGGGAACCGTGCCCGGTCCGTAGATCATGCTCTCGCGAAGCTCACCGACGACGTCGAACCCGCCGCCGATTACCGGAAACGGCGGACGCATCCGCTCCCGTCGTTGCAGCGAGTTCTTCCGTTGCGTTGCCAACTCGTCGCCCAGCGTGCGGATTCCCTTGACCATCGACAACGTTTCCGAAGCCCTCTCCAACTGCGCGATCCGCGTTTTCGCGTACCCGGCGGCACTCGCGTCGTCTTCTTGATCGGCGATGCGTCGATAGAAGGTGATCAACGCACCGTAGTCGCGGTGCATAAACGGCTTCTTCTCCTCGGCCTCCAGCGCGGCGTCTACCTCGGCGAGTTCGGCACGCACCGAGCAGCCGGGCGCGGATTGCTCGACGGGCTCGGTTGTGTCCGCGGGGGGCGTGCTCTCGACCGTTGTGCTTTTCGCCTCCGGAGTCGCGGCGGTCGTGGCGGTGGGCTCGGGCTCCGCCGCGAGGCGAGACGCCGGCACTCGAGCGACGAATCCACGGGAGATATACAAGCGGGCGCCCTCCGGCGGGGCGATCTTCAAGTAGTCGTCGTTGTGCGGTCCGAGCACGATCACGGTCGCGCCCTTGCTCAGCTTGAGTTGCTTGGCGTACAGGTCTTCGGAGAGTGACGAGCCCGCCCGCACCAGGACCGCGTCTCCGTTGACCACGTCCGAACCCTCGACATCCGGCGAGACATCCACGAAGTCCTTGTGGATCAAACTGAAGCAGCCCGCCGGCGGCTCGATAGGCAACCAGCCGTCGGTGTCGCCGTGAACGCGCACGCGCACGCCCGCGGTGAGCTTCGTCACCGGATAGTAGTTGGAACTCGGACCGCTACGAACGTAAACATCGGCGCCGGTGACTTCCCCGACCCAAGTCTCGCCCGGTGACGACGCTCCGCCCTGAGCGAAACCCGCCGAAGCAGACACCCCGAGAAGAACACCCGAAAAGTACGCGAAACAACACTTACCCATGGCGATCAATCCCGAGAAAATGACGCTCAACGAGTGACATCAAACCAAGCAACGAGACACGCAAAAACTAGCTCGCCACAAAGCCCCTGTCAAACGACGACGCACCCGCACACGTCCGCAGGGTGCATCACGAATTGGGAAGCACCCCGCCGGCACGCACGGATCGAGAGTTTGTCGGACCTGAAAGCGCGGCCTCTTGTCATCCCGAACGAAGCGAGGAATCTTGCTGGATCGTCTGTTTTCGGCCAGATTCCTCGCTTCGCTCGGAATGACGGAGCGCGACGCATCCCGCGACACCGCGGGACCGGTCGATCCACTCCGAGGCTGTGAGTTGTTCGCAGCTTCCTAATCGTCCCCGTCGGCGAGCTGGATGTTGTTGTATTCCAGGAGTGTTCCCTTGGCTCGCTCGAGGGCGATGACCGCGATGTTGTAGGTCACCAGATCCTCCAGCAAGGCGCTTCGGCTGTTCGCCAGCGAGCTGCGGGCACTGAGCTCCTGGTTCAGCGCAGAGAAGTCCTTCCGCTCGGCGCGGGCGACCGTGGACGCGACCTGCTGCTCGTTCGCATCAGCCGATTCGAGGCTCGGTGCGATGCGGTCCAGCGCCGTCTGAATGGCCCGTGCCGCCCGGTTCACGTCCAGGACGACCTGCTCGAACTGGTGGTTCAACTGCGCGATCGCCTGAGCGTGTGCCAAACGCGCCCGCCGAAACGCGGCATTGCGGGCGCGGTTGCCGATCGGAAGCTCGAGATTGAGTGTCATCGAGTATTCCAGGAAGTCGGACTCCGACATCTCGTCAAACGCCTCATCCGCGTCCGTGCCCAGACCACTCGTCGTGTATTGGAATCCCAGATCCAGCCGCGGCAACGCCTGATTCTTCGCCTGCCCCACGCGTAGAGCGGCCGTCGCCACCGCCAGGCGCGCCTCCGCAATCTCGGCGCGTTCCTCGATCGCAATACCCGCGGCGGCCACCCGATCCAACGCCATCGGCGCGGCCGCCGGAAAATCGACCGGAATGACCTCGATGTCGTCGACCAAGTTCAATTCAGGATCGTTCATGATCGCCAGCAACGCGTCCTCGGCGTCCCGCGCTCGGTTCAGCACGCGGATGAAATCCGCCCGCGACGACTCCACGTTCGCCTTCGTCTGTGACAACTGAATGTGGTAGATGTCGAAGTTACTGCGATGAACCAGGTAGTCGTAGGTCTTCTCCAACTCCGCCAGCAGCCGCGCCCGTATCACCACCTCGCGACGCGCCTGCACCAAACGCCAATACGCCTCCTCAACCGAAAACAGGATGTCGCGAAGCGCCCGCTTGAACGCATTCTCGCCGACCCTCTGGTCGTTTTGCGCGATCCTGATCATCGATCGGTTGAAGTCCACGCCCGAGTTCCGCAGCAGGGGCTGACTCAGCGCGGCCACGAACGCGCTACTGTACACGGGGTTGATCGTCTGAAACGCATTGTCCGTCGCGGTGCGCGAGAGATTCAGAGTCGTCGAAAGCGAAGCGCCGGTCGGCAGGAGTTTGCGAAATCCTCCCCGAACATCAAACGTGTTGTTGTTGCTGCCGATCAGGTCGGACGCGACCGGTCTGTTCTGGAGGTTCTTCGTCACGTCCGTAAAGTAGATCACGTCGAATGCGGCCTCAGCCTCAACCACCGCCGCCATGTTGATCGCCGGCACGTAGCTCTGCACACGCGCGGCGAAACTGTTCAGCATCGTGCGGTGTACCACGTCCTCCAGCGTCAAGCGCACCCGCTTCGGCCGTGAGAGTTCCGCCAATCGCGCAAGCGTGCGATCGGCCGCCGTGCGATCGGCCTCCCGCGTCGTGTGATCGAGCTGCGTCTGGATGAACTCGATCGCACCCTCGACGTCCACGATGTGCCACTCCACGCGATCCATGTTGTCCGGCCGCGTCTCCAGAGGCCCCGGCGTTTCCACCTGAGCACACACGATCGGGCCGGCAGCGAAGAATACTGCAACCGCGAAGAAACGAGCGGGACCAACCACGGAGAATCTCATGACATGTCCACCAGGCTACACGTCGGCAGCGATGCTCTTGTCAAATGCTGAAGACGGCGTGAGTCCGCCGCGCCGCAAACTCGGCTCACGCCCGGGCGCTGAGTCTACGCCACGCCCGTCGCCCCCGTCAACGCAGCCATTCACGGCAGCGTGCTCCGGGACAACTTCCTACGTCCATGGCGACACGCGGCGTTTTCCGCTATCATCCCGCCCCGTGCCGGGGCGTACGTGTTCAGACTGGGACGCCGCGACTTGTCTGATAGTCATTCCGATGGAGCGAAGCGACTGAGGAATCTTGCCGCGAACACCTACCGGCTTGGATTCTTCGCTTCGCCCAGCATGACAGAGGCTCCCAGGCACGTACGCCGGACCGCCCACCGGAGGACACGAAACGACGCATGCAAACCGTCTCGGAATACTACAGATACTGCCCCGATAGCGTCGAAGTGAAGATATCCGACGCCGTGTGCGCCGGCAGGCGACGAACAAACTTCCCGCAGTGCAAGGGGTGTAGATTCAACGACAACCAGGAGACAGGCGTGCCATCCACCGCCAGCCACGAAAAGCGAAAAGCCGCCGAACAATCCGCGTCGCAGGACATAGAGAAGGTCTTCAAGGCCTACGACGTACGAGCGACCTATCCCGATGCGCTCAATGAGGGTATCGCCTGGCGCGTCGGCCACGCGGCCGCCCTTTTCTTCCGCAACGCGCAGCCCACCATCGACCGCGCTGACCCGCGAAAATCCTCGATCATCGTAGGACGCGACATGCGCAAAAGCAGCCCCAGCCTGTCGGCGGCGCTCATAGACGGCATCCGCGCGACGGGCGCCCCGGTCGTCGACGTCGGCATGATCGATACCTCCCAATTGTACTTCGCCGTCGCACATCTCGACGCCGTCGGCGGAATCCAAACAACCGCGAGTCACAACCCCGGGCACTACAACGGGTTCAAGATCTGCGGCCGGCGCGGTGCGCCCATCGGCGCGAACACCGGGCTCGACGACATCAAGAAGCTCGCCGTAAGACTCACCAGGCACAAGACCGGTCAGGAAGGACCGATCACCGAGCACGCCCTGGACGACGAATACAAGGCGTTCATCCGCCAATACCTCAACCCCGTTCGGTCCATGAAGGTCGTGGTCGATGCGTCGAACGGGATGGCCGGAAAATGGGCTCCGATCGTTTTCGGCGATGTTCCCGATCTCGAACTGATCTGCCTGAACATGGAAACAACCGGCGAGTTCGTGCACGAGCCGAACCCGCTCGTCGATGCCAATCTCGACCAGCTTCGCGAAGAAGTGCGCCGCACCGGTGCCGATTTCGGTGTCTGCTTCGACGGTGACGCGGACCGATGCATGCTCGTCGACGAAAACGCCGAAATCGTCCGCTGCGACATGGTCACCGCCCTGCTCGCGCGGGCCTTCCTCAAGGACAATCCCGGCGCCACGATCGTCTACGATCTCCGATCGAGTCGCGCCGTGGCCGACGAGATAACCAAGCACGGTGGCAAACCCCGCAGAGAGCGCGTCGGGCACGCGTTCATGAAGAAGGCACTCGCCGAAACCGACGCCGTCTTCGGTGGGGAGCTGTCCGGGCACTTTTACTTCCGCGACAACTTCTACTGTGATTCCGGCATGCTCGCCTTGGCACACGTGCTCAACGTCCTCACCGATACGGGCAAATCCCTCCGCACCCTGATCGAGCCGCTCAAGCGCTACCACGCCAGCGGCGAACGAAACTTCGAACAGCCCGACAAGGACGGCACGATCAAAAAGCTGGCCGACACGTTCAGCGACGCCGAAGTCGATCTTCTGGACGGAATCACCGTGCAAAGCGACAACTGGTTCTTCAACGTGCGAAAGTCAAACACCGAACCGCTGCTCCGCCTGAATCTCGAAGCCGACACGCTCGAACTAATGAACGAAAAACTCGACGAGGTCGCCCCGCTGCTGGGCACGCCCGTCGATCACTAATGCCGTGTTTCAGAGTTGATGAGGACTATCCAATCCGAGCCGCGACCGTCAGGGAGCGGACAACCAAAACCCGCACAATGAGGAGTGACTGTGCACTAGTGCCACTTGCGTAAAGCGAAGTGCCGGCCCGCCGCCGGAAACAGCCAGAGATTGCAATGGAAAAAACAGCTCACAAACAGTTGTCGTGCGGTATCGAGCTTGCGTGCGTCGAACTCCCCAGTCGACACGCCGTCACCTTCGAATTCCGCTTCCTCGCGGGTACCGCGAACGAACCCGACGATCACCTGGGGCTCTCCCGTTTGATTCAGGAGACCATCGATCTCGGGACCGAGAACTTCGACGGCAGAGCGCTGTCCGACGCGTTCGACGAAATCGGCGCGTCCCACGGAGGATGGGTCGGCCGCGAAGCGTCCGGCTACACCTGCCTGGTCCTGCCGGAGTTTCTCGAGCGCGCCATCGAACTGCACGCCGAGTTCCTCCGCCGGCCGACCTTTCCAGACGACAAGGTCCGGGTGGCCATCGACCTCACGCGACAGGAATGGACCGCGTTGCAGGACGACGCCCACTCCCTGGCAGACAAGCTCATCGGTGAACAAGCCTATGGCAAATACCTCGGGCGACACTCCCTCGGTGAAGCCGAACACCTCGATACCATGAAGCGACAACACCTGGTTGACCACTGGTCTCGAACCTATCACGGCGGCAGGATACAGGTGTCCGCCGCCGGTGCCTTCGATCAACAGCACCTCGTCGACTTGCTCGGAACGCATTTCGACGGCTACGGTGCGGCGGCGCCGGCCGGTCGCGAGCACTTCGACGTTGTCTTCAATCCCGCGCGCATGCACCACAACAAGGATCTGGAGCAACAGCAGATCGGCGTCGCGTTTCCTGGCGCCGCCCGAACCGACGACGACTACTCCGTCCAACGTGCAATGCTCGGAATCCTCTCCGGAGGGATGAGTTCGCGGCTCTTCACCGAGGTCCGCGAGAAACTCGGGCTGGTCTACTGGGTCAGCGCCTGGGGCGAGTGCCCGCGCGGCAGCGGCATGATCTTTCTCGGCGCATCCACCACGCCCGACCGCTGCGACGAAACCTACCGCGCGCTGCTTCGCGAGGTCGACCGATTGAGCGAAGATCTGACGACAGAGGAACTCGACCGGGCCGTCAGCGGGCTCGTCGCCAAGATCGAGACCCAAGGCGACGCGACGCGAGCGCGCTGCAGCCAACTGGCGGAAGACCTCTTCCAGTTCAACCGCCCCATGGACCGCGCCGAGAAGATCGCCAAACTCAAAGCCGTCACCGTCGACGACATCCACCGCTACCTCGCCGACCACCCGCGCGAGGCATTGAGCGTGGTCACATTGGGTCCGCGCGTGTTGGAAGGCTCCGAAACCGCCGAACCCTGCTCAGCCGGAGAACCCCGATCGTGAACGACCCCTACACACTGCACACACTGCCCAACGGCCTGCGCATCGTGATCGAGCGCATGCCCGAAGTGAACTCCGCCGCCGCCGGCTTTCTCGCCAGAACCGGAGCGCGCGACGAAGTACCTGAACTTGCCGGCGTCTCGCACTTCCTCGAACACATGTGCTTCAAAGGAACCGCCAAACGCGATTGGCAACAGACCAGCGTCGATTTCGACAAGCTCGGCAGCATCTACAACGCCTTCACCTCCGCCGATCGAACCTTCTACTACGGCTGGGTGCCCAAACGCTCCATTCGCGACCAGATCGAGATCGTCGCCGACATGATGAGACCCGCGCTCCCCGAAGAGGAGTTTGCCACCGAGAAGAACGTCATCCTCGAAGAAATCGCCATGGCCAAGGACTCCATCGACCACGTGGCCTTCGATTTCGTTCTCGAAAAAGTATTCGAGGGGCATCCCCTCGCCTGGCCCGTGCTCGGGTACGACACCACCGTCACTGACCTGACGCGCGACCAGATGCATGCCTACTTCGAGAAACGCTACGCCGCCGACAACATGATGCTCATCGTCGCCGGCAACGTCGATCCCGCCGAGATCATCGCGACCGCCGAAGACCTCTGCGGGCACTGGAAACCCGCGGAATCCAAAGGCGAACGCAAAACGCCGGAAATCAGAACGGGCGTCGCAAACCGCGTCGTGGACCGGTTCAACCAACAGGTGATCGCCATGAACTTCCCCGGACCCGGTGCCGGCGATCCGCTGAGCGAGACCGCCGACGTCGCCGCGTCGATCCTCGGCGGCGGAAACTCGCGGTTCTTCTGGAACATCGTCCAGTCCGGACTCAGCCCCAGCGCCGGTTGTTTCCGGTTCGACCTCGGGGACTGCGGTCTCACCATCCTGACCGCCCAGACCGACGCCGACGTCGACGGCGTGGAGAAACTCGCCGACGCCCTGCGCGAAGAGGCACGCGACATCTGCCACAACAAGGTCCGCCCCGAGGAAGTCCAACGCGTCAAGAACAAACGCCGCACCGGACTGGCGGTCGAAGGCGAATCGCCATACCATCGGCTCGTCCAGATTATGGACGACGCGGACTATCGCGGCGCCCCGCGGACCGTCGAACAGCGCCTCGCGGATGTCGAAGCAGTCAGCGTCGACTCGGTGGCCGAGTTCTTTGAACGCTACCCGATCGACCGCGACGGCTTCCTCATCGGCGTAGGCCCCCGGGAATGGCCCAACTGCGGGTGATGGGTGGCCCATGGCTTTAGCCGTGGGGGACTCGAACCGCCCACCGAGGCGCCACCCCCACGAAAGGGGACGTTCAACCGCCCGCTCATCGAAGTGTATACGACAGTAACGGACGCCGAGACACGACGAGCACAATGACGTACAGCCAGCAGATCGAAATCGTCACCATCTACAGCGCTTCGCAGACCACGGGAGCGCGCACAAAACGCCGTCTCCTCGGCTTGCTCAGCCTCGCCGTCGCCGCCGCTTGGCTGTGGGGGGCGCACGAGAAGGCCGACCCCTGGATCGAAAACAAAGCCATGCTCGCCGGAATCGGCGAACTGGGTGGATTGCTGTTCAAGAAACCGATCGACAACAAGACCCTGACGAACCAGCAAAGGGTCGACCAGGCAGTGGAATTCAAGGCCAACACCGTCGAAAGTGAACACAGAGCAGCAGTCATCGCGGTCACACCCTACGTCTGGGATGTGTTCGCCTACCTCGCCGGCGGGTGGCTCGCCCTTGCAGGGTTCTTCGGCCTGCTCGGAGCACGTGTGTCCCGACGCATGCAGCGCCAAGCCGCCTACCTCATGATACTCTCGGCCATCGTCAGCGTCGGGAGCATCTGGGGTGCCATCAGGTGGGGCGGCTTGCCGCCCAGCGCCGACCTGCCCTTCTACGCCAAGGTCGGCGGCATTCAGTCGTCCTACGCGTGGTTTCTACTCCTCGTGACGCGCTCACTCAGGTAATCGAACCCAACGGATGGCGGCTCAGAAGTGACTTCGTCGTTTCGCGGGCGCTACGACCCGTCCCGCAGCGCCGCGACCAACTCGGTGAGTGTCTGCCGGGCGTCCCCGAAGATCATCATCGTCTTGTCGGCAAAGAACAACTCGTTCCCCACGCCGGCGAACCCCGTGCCCAGACTACGCTTGCTGATGATCACCGTGCCGGCCTTGTCGACATCCAGAATCGGCATGCCGTAGATCGGCGAGTCCTTGTCGGTACGCGCCGACGGATTCACCACGTCGTTCGCACCCAGAACCAACGCCACGTCCGTCGTCTCGAACTCCGGGTTGATCATATCCATCTCGACCAGTTGCTCGTACGGGACGTCCGCCTCGGCCAGCAGAACATTCATGTGCCCCGGCATTCGGCCGGCCACCGGGTGAATCGCGTACTTGACCGTCGTGCCGCGCTTCTCGAGAAGTTGCCCCAGCTCATGCGTGACGTGCTGCGCCCGCGCGACCGCGAGCCCGTAACCCGGAACAATGATCACAGAAGACGCCGCGTCCAGCACCATCGCCGCGTCCTCGATCCCGTAGTCCCGAACGGTGCGATCCCCATCCGCAGCCTTCGTTGTGCCCGTCGAGTCCGCCACGCCGAACGCGCCGAACACGACGTTGCCCAGCGACCGGTTCATCGCCTTGCACATCAGCGCCGTCAGGATGATCCCCGCCGCGCCGACCAACGATCCCGCCGTAATGAGAAGTTGATTCTCCAGCACGAACCCCGTCGCGCACGCCGCCAAACCCGAATACGAATTCAGCAGCGAGATAACAACCGGCATGTCCGCCCCGCCGATCGGAATCACCAGCGCGACCCCCAACGCCAGCGACAGCACGAGCAACAAGCACAACGCCCACGTCGGTGAAGTTGCGACGCAGATCGGGTAGAACAGGACGACGATCAGCAGGAACACCACACCGTTCGCAAAGTTCTGATACGGGTAGGTGATCGGCTGAGACGGGACCTTCCCGGCCAGCTTGCCGTACGCGACCACGCTTCCCGTCAGCGTGACCGCCCCGATGAGCACCGACGCCCCGATCGAAATCGCCGCCATCTTCGTGTACTCGTCGGTGCCGGTCTGGCTGTACTCGCTCAGCGCGACCAGTGCGGACGCGAATCCGCCCGAGCCATTAAACAGCGCGACCATCTCCGGCATGCCCGTCATCTGAACCCGCACGGCCGCCACCGCGCCGATAGCACCGCCGACAATGAACGCGATGATGATCGCCGAGTAACTCAGGACATCACTGTGCAACAGGCTCGCGACGATCGCGATCAGCATCGCCACCGACGCCAACGCGTTGCCGTACCGCGCCGTTTTCGGGCTGCTGAGTTTCTTCAGCCCGACGATGAAGCACACGACCGAAACCAGATAGGCGAGATTGACGTAGTTGTTCATGGTGTATCGAAACCCCGGCGGTTACCTGCGCTTGAACATCTTCAACATGCGGTCGGTCACCAGGAACCCGCCCACCACGTTGACCATGGCGAAAATCACGGCGAACATGCCCAGCGCCGTTCCCAGCCACCCGACATCACCCGTTCCCGTACACAGAATCGCCCCGACCACGGTAATCCCCGAAATCGCGTTCGCCCCGGACATCAGCGGTGTATGCAGCATCGTCGGGACCTTCGAGATCACCTCAAACCCGAGGAAGATCGCCAACAAGAACACAAACAGAAGCGGTATCAGTACTTCCATCAGCCCACGCCTTCCTTCGCCGTGCGTTCCTTGGTCGCGGCATGCACCACCTCGCCGCCCCGGGTGATCATCGCCCCCGCCACGATCTCGTCCTCCGGATCCAGCGAGAGTTCCTTCTCTTTCCACAAATCCAGGATCAGCGTCGATACGTTTCGGCTGAACATCTGACTCGCATGCACCGGAACCGTCCCCGGCAGGTTCAACCGACCGCAGATCGTCACCCCGTGCCGCTCGACCTGCTCGCCGCGTACGGTCAGCTCACAATTCCCCTCACGCTCCGCCGCCAGATCCACGATGATCGACCCCGCACGCATCCCCTTGACCATTTCCTCGGTGATCAGCACCGGAGCACGCCGTCCCGGAATCAATGCCGTCGTG
>JAJDDR010000591.1 GCA_029260255.1 Phycisphaerae bacterium | reverse complement strand
AGTTGCATCGGCGTGGCGATTTGGGATCCGGAGCTTCGCGTCGGCGGAATGCTGCACTACATGCTGCCCGAGTCGAAACTGGCGCCCGATAAGGCAAAGGCGAGCCCCGCGATGTTCGCCGACACCGGACTTGCTCACCTGTTCCGCTCGACATACGAACTCGGCGCCGTCAAGAAACGGCTCGTCGTGAAAATCGCCGGCGGCTCGACGCTACTCGACGACAAAGGGACATTCAACATCGGAAAACGCAACTACACGATGTTGCGCAAGATCTTCTGGAAGAACGGCATCCTGATCGAACGCGAGGACGTCGGCGGATCCATCAGCCGAACCATGCGTTTGCATCTCGATACCGGCATGGTGACCATCAAGAATCGCACCAGGGAGGTTGAGCTATGACTACCATCCATGACATCGTCAACGAGGTCGACTCGCTTCCGCCGCTGCCGGACACGGTCGTCAAGCTGATCAACGTCATCAACGACCCGAAAAGCACCATCGAGCAGATCGTCACCGCAGTCAAATACGACCAGGCCGTCACAGGCGAGCTCCTCCGTCTCTGCAACTCGGCATACTATGGTGTGTCCCGCCGGATCACATCCATAAGCGACGCGCTCGTGGCACTCGGCAACGTGAAGGTCCTGCAGATGGTGATGACCGTCCACGCAAACTCCCTGCTCACGAGTGGACAACGGGGATACGGCCTCGAGCCCGGCGTGCTCTGGAAGCACTCCGTTGCGGTGGCCATCGCGTCGTCCTCGCTTGCGACACGATTGCGCCTGCCGAATGCGAACCTGCTCTTCACCGCCGGCTTGCTCCACGACGTCGGCAAGACGATTCTGAACGAGCACGTGGCCGACCGATTCGTCGAAATCGTCCGACGCGTCAAAGAAGACAAGCTCTCGTTCGTCGAGGCCGAACACAACGTCCTCGGTTTCTCGCACGAAGAGGTCGGTGCGATGGTCGCGGAGAAGTGGAAGCTCCCGGACGATATCGTCCGTTGCATCAGGTATCACCACAACCCGGGATGCCTGGACCCACCCGACGACCTTGTCGACACAGTCTACCTGGCCAACTGTATCTGCTTGTTGCTCGGTGTCGGGCTGGGCGAGGACGGACTCTGGTATCGCGCCGACGAGACCGTCATGGAACGCCATCAACTTCACGAAGCGGATCTCGAAATCACCGGCGCGGAAATGCTGGTCGAGCTTCAGCGCGTCCAGCAACTGTTTGCCCACTCGTCACAGGTGTCGGGAGCGCCCGGCGGGTAGTTTAGGGGAGCACGAAGATGTCAAAGAACATCCTCATTGTGGACGACTCAGCCACCATTCGCTCGATGGTCAAACGAACCGTGCGAATGATCGATCTCGATGTCGGTGAGATATACGAAGCGTCCAATGGCATCGAGGCCCTTGCGCAGCTCGCTGACCACGACGTCGCCGTTCTGGTCGTTGACATCAACATGCCGACCATGGACGGCATCCAACTCCTCACGCGAATGAAGGACAACGATCGACTCAAACACATGCCCATCGTCATCGCGTCCACCGAGGGAAGCGAGCAGCGGATTCAACAACTGAATGAGCTGGGCATTTCCGGTTACGTACGCAAGCCGTTTCATCCGGAACAGCTCCGCGAAGTCCTATTGCCACTGCTGGGAGTCCTACAAGATGCTGGATCAACAGATACAGACGCTGACGACGGTCTTTTCTGACGTACTCGAGACCCTCGCGTTCATGTTCACCGAAGACGAGCCCACCGCGCCGACGCCCGGCGAGGTCTGGCTCCTCACGACCATCGGCTATCGCGGCCCGGTCGAGGGGCGCCTGAGCTTCTGGTGCCCTCGCGAGTTCTCACACCGCCTGACGGCCAATCTCCTCGGCATCGAATCGGAGGAGGACGCCTCCAATCAGCTGTCCGACGACGCGGTCAAGGAGTTCATGAACGTGGTGTGCGGCCAGTTCATCACCGCCGCACACGGAACACATGCCGTGTTTTCCGTGACCATCCCAGAAATCACCGAACTCACCGAAAGCCCGGACTTCGGCAATTCGGGCGCTGCGGAAACCGCCGCGTTCACCGTGGACGGTCTTGCCGTCGCCATCGCCTATCATCCGGGCGGGGACGAATAGGGCGAATAGGTACACGGCCACCGCGGAGCGGGTCTCATGATGACGGCAACTCTGGAACTGACGCGTAAGGAATACGAGTTGTTCCGCCAACTCGTCTACCGCGAGTGCGGCATCAGTCTGGGCGACGAGAAGATGCAACTGGTCAAGGCGCGACTGTCCAAGCGAATCCGCCAGAGCGAGTTCAAGTCGTTTCGCGAGTACTACGACCACGTCGTCAACGACGAGACGGGTGAGGAGCTTTCATTGCTCCTCGACGCGATCTCCACAAACACCACGCACCTGTTTCGCGAAGCCGAACATTTCAAGGTGCTGCGCGACATCATCGATAAGTGGGGTGATTCACCGGCGCAGCGCGCGGATGCGAACACGCTCAGAATCTGGAGCGCCGCGTGTTCGAGCGGCGAGGAGCCCTACTCGATCGCCATGGTCGCACATCAAGCGCTCCAACAGTTTCCCAACACAGCGTTGAAGATACTGGCCACGGACATATCCACGCGCATGCTGGCCAAAGCCAAGCAGGGGATCTACCAACCCAACAGCCTAGAAGACGTTCCGGATGACCTGCGCCGAAAGTACTTCAAACCCGTTCAGGTGTCCTATGAACCGTCGTTCCAGATTGCGCCCGAGATCCGCAAGACCGTCACTTTTGCACGATTCAACCTGATGACGCCCTCTTTCCCGTTTCACAAGGGCTTTGACGTGATCTTCTGCCGCAACGTCATGATCTATTTCGACCGGACGACACAAGGAACACTGGTGAACAAGTTTGCCGGAAAACTCCACCCCGGGGGATATCTAATGATCGGACACTCCGAGAGCCTTAACAGCATTTCGCACCCGCTCACGTACTTGCAACCGACCGTCTATCGCAAGAAGTAACACGCGATGTGCCCCAGGAGTGCCAACTCGTGACACGCAAAGGACCCACCAAGGTGCTCATCGTCGACGACTCAGCCGTCATCCGATCCACGCTAGCGCGCGTGCTCTCCAAGGAGTCGGACATCGAGGTCGTCGGAGGCGCCTGCGACCCCTTCGAGGCACGCGAGATCATCATCTCGTCACGCCCGGACGTGATCATCCTGGACATTGAAATGCCCAGAATGGACGGGATCACCTTTCTCGGAAAACTCAGGGAGCACTACCCCGTACCGGTCATTATGTGCAGCGGCGTGGCACCCGCAAACAGCGCCGCAGCGCTCCGAGCGATCGAACTCGGCGCCATCGACATCGTCGCCAAGCCGAGTCGAGGTGGAAGCGAAAACCTGCGACGCCTCGGCGAAGAGCTCGCGGACAAGATCCGAGCCGCCGCCATCGCCATGTCCCCCCCACCACCCATCCCCGCCCATGCACGACGAGGCACGCCACAGTCCTTCCGCGAATGCGGCATCGACCCCGATCAGTTCCTGGTGGTAATCGGCGCATCAACGGGTGGGACCGAAGCGATCAAGGACCTGCTGTCCCACGTTCCGGCCGATTTTCCCCCCATCGCAATCGTGCAGCACATGCCGCAGGGCTTTACGCGCTCCTTCGCCGAGCGTCTCGACGGATTCAGTGCGATGACGGTCTCCGAAGCCACGGACGGTGAAACGCTACGTGCGGGGCACGCGGTCGTCGCCCCCGGCGGCACCCAGATGGCGGTGACCGGCACGCGCGGACACTGGAGAGTCGTCTACGGATCCAACGAACCGTTCAATCGACACTGCCCCAGCGTGGACGTGCTCTTCGACTCGGCCGTTAAGTGCGCCGGCAAGATCGCGGTCGGCGTCCTACTGACCGGCATGGGGGCCGACGGCGCGAACGGGCTCTGCACCCTTCGCCGGAGTGGCGCAATCACGGTCGCGCAGAGTGCCAAGAGCTGCGTGGTCTACGGCATGCCCAAGGTGGCCATCGAAATGGGCGGCGCCGAACACATCGCAGCGCCACCCGACGTCCCCGGCATCATCTTCGTCGCACTGGCACACCGCCTACGCGCAGCCAGGAAGCCTACCGCCGCGCCGCGCGGCGCGCGTCTCGATCGCGCTCCAGTTGAATGACCCTGCGCCAGGCTCGGTCGGCGTCGGCGTGGCGTCCGGCGAGCGAGGCCAACTCCGCCCACTTGCGGTTGAGCAGGACATCCTCGTCGTTGAGTGTGAGTGCGGCGCGAAGCAGGTCGAGGGCGGCGAGCAGGTCTCCCGACTCCGCCGCCTCCGCGCTGCGCGCGCGAAGCAGGTCGAGTTCCCGTTCCAGCGATTCGCCGGCGAACCACCTGATGCGTTTGGCAAGTAGCCACTGTGCACCAAACCAGATCAGCAGAGCGCTCACCGCCGCCGCGGCGACCGTGGGTCCCGGAATCACGTCCGGCAGCAGGAGGAATCCCGCGACCGCGATCTGGGCGAACAGGCAAAACAGCAGCGCCAGCGCCGATCCCAGCCATTCGCGTCTCAGCACGATCAGGCCCGCCCCCGGGACGGCAAGATTCAGCATTCGCGTCCAACCGGTTGTCATTCCGCTCGCAGGACCTTTCTCGACGCTCGCGGCTGTCCGCGTGTTTCCGCCGACTTGATTGCCTCTCTATTTGCGCGATAATGCGCGCAAAGTCCAACTCCTGTGGGAGGCAGTATCGATGCGTGGTTTTCCGGTGACTCTATTTGTCCTGGCGGCGCTTGGCAGCGCGGGTTGCGGCGGTCCGGAGGTCAACACGGTGTCTTTTCAGCACCAAACGATCCAGGCCGTGTCCTTTGACTCCGCATTTGCCGCGGCGGAGAGCGCCGTTGGAGAGCGGTTTCGTATCTCGGAACGCAATCCTCGGACGGGGACCATCCGAGGCGTCGCGCACGAAACAAGCGTGGACGCGACGTGGGAACCGGGCGAGAGGCGGCTCGTTCCAGTACGAGCCCGACGATCCGCGACGGTGCGCGTGCGAGAGGGCGACGGACGGGTTGACATTTACTGCCGGGTTCAGGTCCAGGAGAACACAGCCGATACCGCACGTATGCTCAAACGCGAGAACACCGTGTTCGATCAACCGCACGACACGCCGGCAGACCGCGACGCCGGTATCTCACGGGAGCAGAGCGCGGTCTGGCGCAATCGCCGGCGTGACCGCGCGATGGAGCGCGAGGTATTCGCTTCGGTCGTTGAGATTCTCGGCGGCAGCGCCGGCGGACCGTAACGGATCCGCATCGGGGAGGACAGCCGTGCTGCACTGCAAAGACTGCGAGTTCTTCGATCGGGCGCCGAACGGGGCCGTGATCCTCCGGTGTGATCCGTTCTCGACGATCAAGGAGCCCGAGTGTCTGCAGAAGTGGCAGCTTCTGAAGCTCGGCGCGATGGTCCAAGCCAACCAGGCGACGGCGGACATGCATCAGCGTCTCGCGCCTCTGCAGGAGAAGATGATGCGGTTCATGGAGCGCGAGATGGACGACGTCGACGAAGCCGACAGTTGGAAATACGGCGATGTGGACGACGAATTCGATACCGATGATGACGACGCTTGACGACGCTGATCGCGGCACGAGTGCGCCGCGCTGCGGTGCTTTTCTTCGACGGGCGATCCGCCCATGAAAGAGGATGTCGCGGCCGCGCCGGACGCATCCGCAGTTGGACGACGGTCGCTGCCCGTTCGGCGCAAACTCCTGTTTGCGGCGTGCGTCGTGGTCGTCGCGATCTGTGTATCGATCGTTATCGCGGAGTTCGTCTGCCGTGCACTCATTCCGATCCCCGATCACTACGAACTGACCGACGACCCGATCCTCTACTATCGCCTGGCCCCCAACGTGGATTGCGTCGAGCAGAATGTTCGATACACCCACTCGAGCAGGCGCACCCGCGGACCGCACGATTACCCCGACGATGTGTCGCCGGGAGTCCACCGCGTTGCCTGGGTGGGCGACTCCGCGTGTTTCGGCTGCGGCGTCGGCGACAAGGACACGGCGCCCTATCTGTTCTCCGCCGGCGCCGGCGACGCCGGCGCTGTGTTCGAGTCGGTGAACTTCGCCGTGCCGGGATACAACGTCCGGCAAGTGCGCGAGGTCGTTGCTCAACGGTGCGCCGAGCTGCGCGGCGTGCGAACGATCGTGTACTATCATCATCTGAATGACATCATCAACGCGCCGTGGGCGCAGCTGGCGCCGTTCGTGCCCGCGGATCTGTACTGGAAGTATGAGCGCCCCGGAAACCCGATCGTTCGCCTGCTTAAGCGGAGCGCGCTTGTTCGTCGCGTCGGTCACACCAATCTCGCGGCGTCAGTCCTGCGGCGCCCGTCGAAGAGCCCCCAACCGGCCGCGACGGCCGATACCTTCAGTGTGCAGTGTGCTTCCCTCTATGATGAAGGCGCGTCGCACGGTGCCCAGTTCCGGGACGACCTGCACGCCATGGCCGCGGAAGCCAAGCGCCAGGGCGCCGACTTCGTGATGGTCTACTTCCCCGTCAGAAACCTCCTCGGGCGCCGTCAATCGGATCGTGTCGCGCGGGCGTTGGTGAGGTGGTGTGGCCAGCGGGGGATCAAGTTCCTGGACGTTTCCGAGCAGTTCGCGACGGCGAAGGGTCCGGGACTCTATGCCGACAGCATTCATCCGGGCAAAGTCGGTCAACGTATCGTTGCCGACGCGGTTCGGGAACTGCTCACGAAGTAGCGCGTTGCCGTGCTCCCACGGCCTGGCACCCTATTGCGCCGGGCGATCCGCAGCGGGCGGACCGTCGACGCGCACCATCTTGAATCGATGGATGACGTACATCACCAGCGCGGTGAACGCGCCGTACGCGATGAAGAGATAGCGCGTCCGCAGAACGATCGGAAGCAGACCGACGATCACGAAGCACCCCGTGGTCACGTAACTGATCCGCACGACCGCTCTCACGCTGAACCCGCGGTCGATCAACTGGTCGTAGAAGTGACTGCGATCACCGATCATGAGTGGTCGCTGGGCGCGCCATCGCCGCGCGAGTGTCAGAACCATGTCGGCCACCGGCAGACCGAATACCATGAGCGCACCCATCATCCAATTGAGACTTCGCTCGTCGGCGAACATGAGCAGCAAGATCGCTGCGTTCAGGCCCAGCAGCATCGAGCCGGCATCGCCCATGAAGATGCGAGCGGGATTGCGATTGAACGGCAGGAACCCGAGGGCCGCGCCGAGCAGCGAGAGGGAGACCACGACGCGCTGGGCCTCCTCCGGTGCCCACCGGCTGTGCAGGTGCATGAACACGGCCAGCAAGAGAAAGCCCGTCGAGATGATCCCCAGCACGCCGGAACAAAGCCCGTCGAGCCCGTCGATGAGATTCGTCGCGTTGCACGCCCCTACGATGATGAAAACGCTCACCGGGAGGGAGTAGGCGTAGATAACCCAAGTCTCGCCCGCCTCGAAGCGGACCCGCGCGGCGGTGGAAAAGACCCGCAGGAGGTCATCGCCGATCCCGAATCCGATCAGCAGCAGGGCGATGAGCATGCTTCCGGCGAGCTTCAGCTTCGGCGAGATCGCTCGAAGATCGTCCACCAGTCCGAGAAGCGTGATGAGCGTGCCGGCCAGCAGCACCCCGGCGACTTTCGCCATGTTGATCGTCGGAACGTCGGCAAACGTGCTGTCTGATTGTTGAGAACCCTTGAAGCTGACCATGGCCACGGTCAGCCCGGCCGCCCAGCCCAGATAGATGGCGACGCCTCCGAGGTATGGAATGGGCTTCTTGTGCGGCTTCAGCCAGTCGTCAGGGCGGTCGACGATGTTCCGAGCCAGTGCGAATCTTCGGCAGAGCGGAGTGCTTAGCAGCGAGACGGTGAACGCGACCGCCAGGACAGGCCAGTAGGCTTCGACAAGCTCGGGCAGTGTGTTGTGCTGCACTTCAGGCATGTGGGGTTCTCTTGCGCCGCGCGCCATGGCGCCGTGATTCCGAAGGCCTTCGTGTCTTGTTATCGTCGCGGGCACGCTCCTGGAAAAGTTCCCGGTCGTCTCCTTGCCGCACGCCCTGGATTCGCCGAGTCAGAATTCCGATCACCTGACCGTTCTTGACCGCGCCGCGCAGTGTACCACCGCCGGCGTTTGCGTCGAACGCGGATCGCGCCCGGATCAGAACGACGCGTTGCCCCGCGAATCGGACGGCGGTGGGTTCGTTTCGTCGCTTGGTGCGTGCGTTTGCGGGGCGAAACCGCGTTCTTGGCATGGAATCGAGGGTTTTGTGGAGTCCGCCTCGGTGGGCGCGTGACGCATTGTCCCCAGGCCGCGCGGGTGCCTGTGATAGGCGGCGGAGACCGCACGCAGTTTCAAAAACAGACAGCCCCGCCCCGGCACCACGTGCCGGCGCAACGCGCACCATGACACAATTCGCCTCGCCAGCCGGGTCGCGGATAGTCGCGCCGCAGCCGCGCTCCTGAAACACGACGCTCAAGTTCGGCGACACGGGTTCCCACGCGCAGGCCGTGGGGATACTATGAAAGGGGTCTTCATCCGCGATTGCAGGGATGCACCGCGGCATGTCGATAAGGAGGCAGCCAAACTAATGTTCCGCGTGGAGGTAGCACATGTCGACGACCATTGTTGAAGTACACGGGCTGGAGATTCTGGACTCGCGCGGGTTTCCGACGGTCGAGGCGGTCGTCGTGCTCGAAGACGGCAGCCACGGCCAAGCGGCCGTCCCCTCGGGCGCCTCCACCGGCGAGCACGAGGCCGTCGAGCTGCGCGACGGCGACAAGAGCCGCTACGGCGGCAAGGGCGTGCTCACAGCCGTCGAAAACGTCAACGGCGAGATCCACGACGCCCTCGTCGGGCTCGACGCAACCGATCAGGAGCAGATCGACGAGACCATGATCACGCTCGACGGCACGCCCAACAAGGGGCGCC
Organism: Phycisphaerae bacterium; assembly: GCA_029260255.1. Classification (GTDB taxonomy): domain Bacteria; phylum Planctomycetota; class Phycisphaerae; order UBA1845; family UBA1845; genus OFTM285. The sequence continues at coordinate 7,455 of JAJDDR010000591.1, read as the reverse complement.
TGGGCGCCAACGCGATCCTCGCGGCCTCGCTGGCGACCGCCAAGGCGGCGGCCATGTCGTCGGAGCTGCCCCTGTTTCGCTATCTCGGCGGCGCGAGAGCCAACGTCCTGCCGGTCCCCATGATGAACATCATCAACGGAGGCCGACACGCCGACAACAACGTCGACTTTCAGGAGTTTATGGTTCAGCCGTGGGGCGCGAGTTCCTTCTCCGAAGCACTCCGCATGGGCACGGAGATCTTCCACGCACTCAAGGGCGTGCTCAAGAAGAAGGGCTACAGCACCGCCGTCGGCGATGAGGGCGGTTTCGCGCCCAATCTGAAATCCAACGACGAGGCGCTCGAGACGATCGCCGCCGCCGTCAAGTCGGCCGGTTACAAGCTCGGCGACGACGTGTTCATCGCACTCGACCCGGCTGCCTCCGAGCTGTTCGACAAAGAGACCGGTCAGTACCGGTTCTTCAAATCCGATCCGAGCCGGAACGTGAGCTGCGACGAGATGATCTCCCACTGGCAGGGTTGGTGCGAGAAGTACCCGATCCGCAGCCTGGAAGACGGACTCGACGAGAACGACTGGGAAGGCTGGTCGAAGCTTGCCGCAACTCTGGGCGAGAAAGTCCAGCTCGTCGGCGACGATCTCTTCGTCACCAACACCGAGCGACTCGCAAAGGGAATCGAGATGAAGTGTGCCAACTCCATCCTGATCAAGGTAAACCAGATCGGCACGCTGACCGAGACCTTCCGCGCCGTGGACATGGCCATGCGCAACGGCTGGACGGCCGTCATCAGCCATCGCAGCGGCGAGACCGAGGACACCACCATCGCCGACATCGCCGTGGCGACCAACGCCGGTCAGATCAAGACCGGCAGCGCGTGTCGCTCGGATCGGATCGCCAAGTACAATCGTCTCCTGCGCATCGAGGAGCACCTGGCCGACAACGCCGTCTACGGCGGCGCACTCTGGAACAAATAGGGAATCGCCAATCCCGAGCCGCGGGCTTCAGCCCGCGCGGAGCCAACGCAGTGATCACGGACGATCCAGCACACCATCCCGACGGATTCCCAACGGACGCGCCGACCCATCACGCCCCCGGGCGCCCCGCGTCATCACCGTTGATGTTCTGGATGCTGACGCTGCTGGCGTCGCTGGCCTTTGCGCCGTGTGTACTGGTTCCGGTCTGGCTGGACTACCGCGCCCTGGCGACCGCCGGCCGACTGGAGTCCGACGCGATCGCGCGGATGGAGGCGGACCTCGACCACCAGCGGCGGCACATCCGCGCCCTGCGAGAGGATCCGCTCGTCGTCACCCGTCTTGCCCGGAGGGACCTGGCCTACACCCACCGCGATGAAATCGCGGTGCCCGTTGACGCGGGACCGGTACCAAGGCACCACGAATCGGTCGTGCCGATTCCCGACGTGCAGCCCCCCGCCGCCGTCGCCCGGCTTCTGGACTGGGTGCCGGCCGGCGACCACCTGGAGTTCTACGGCGATCCAACGTCCAGAGCGACGCTCATGGGCCTCTCCGGTTGCGTGATGCTGGCCGCCTTCGTGCTGTTCCCGCCCCGCCGGCAACTGCACGGCTGACCCAATCGGAACCACGACAACATTTCACACCCAGGAACCGCGGGCGAGCGGCAGCGCCACGATCGGCACCGGTTGCGGCGTGCACATTGGACAATTGGTCTCGCACCGGTGATGATGCCAACAGTAACCGTCAGACACATGATAAGAAGAGGATCCGGAAGATGGCTGCACGCATCGTCGCAATTCTGATCGTCATCGGGCTGGGCGGGTTCGTCTGGTGGACCAACTACAAGGTTTCGAACCCGCCGGCGCCCCCGAACGTGAACCAGGCGCCCAAGTATGTCGATCCCGATGCGGCGTCCAAAGGTGTCGAGCCGGATTCACCGCCGGAACACAACGTCGACGTTGAGTTGCGATTCGAGGGCGAGAAGGCCTTCATCGACTTCACGATCAGCGAAGCGCATGGCTGGTACACAGACCACATGTACATCGATTTCTGGTACGTGCGGCAGGATGACAACGGCGACTGGCATCAGGTGGGTGACCCGGTCCGGTACATGTGTCACAATTACCTCAAGTTCGGGGAGACGCTGGTCGAGTACACCACGCTGTACGACCTCGAGTTTCCCGAGCTCGACGTCGACGATGGGGGCAGAGTCGACTGGGGAACCGCCGAGAACTGGCGTGCCCGCGTCGGCGAGTACGGTCAGGTCCTGGCACCGAAGCCCTAGACTTGACGCCGAAACCGGAGCCAGCCCGGCGTCCGGACCTTTGACGGCGAGATATCCGGGCTGGAACCCGCACCGGCTCATCCTCTGAAGAACGCCCCGACCGTGGCTCCGCCAGGACCGTAGCGTACCGACGCGCAGGACGTATCCGTTTACACTTTAACGCACCATAACCACATTGAAGAAATAAGCTTACGACAAGACCAGTCGGCGGAATTGGATTCCTTTTTGATTCGTTGACACCCCCGAACGGCCGTGATAGAGTCCGACCGAGATGACGGCAGACACGTATCTGGCTCCATGGACGTGCAGGTACCGACGAGATAACGGCTTCATGCCGTGGCGGGCTTCCGGGTTTGGTCTTTCTTTGCCACACCCGGAAGTTTTTTTGATGGTCGCCTCAGACCGTGGCGCCGCATGATTCGTTCGACCGAGGAAACGCCCCCCAATCCAAGGCTCTTCAACACGCGTGTATTGCGAAACGATGCCCTGTGCCGCGAGCACTTCCGGTTGACGCTCGCGGGTGACGACATTGGGGGCGCAGCGCCGGGGCAATTCGCCCACTTGGGAGTCCTTCACTCATCGGTTTCTCCGCAGGCTGTTGATAACGGTTCATCAACAGGACAGGCGGGCACGGCGGCGCCGATGCTGCGACGCGCGTTCAGCATCGCGGGGCTCCGTGCAACTGATGACGGTTGTGATATGGATGTCATCTATCGGGTCGTCGGCGCGGCGACAACGTGGATGGCGTCCTTACGCCCGGGCGACGGCGTGAGCGTTATCGCGCCGGTGGGGAACGCGTTCCCCATCCGCACCTCGAAGCGACACGCGTGGGTCGTCGGAGGCGGCGTCGGCCTGCCGCCGTTGTTGTGGCTCGGCGAAGCGCTGACGGCCACCGGACGAAGCACCGTCGCGTTGATCGGGGCGCGCAGCCGTGATCTGCTGGCGATGACAATCGATCGACCGAAGGAGCTATCGCGCGACGCGACATCGGCTGCGCGGTGCGCTGCCGAGTTTGCGGCGGTCGACGTTCCAGTCGTGATCAGCACGGACGACGGTTCGCTCGGATACCGTGGTCACGCCGCTGGCGCCTTGGCGGTGTATCACGGAGCGTCGGGTGTGCGGGCGGACGACCTGGTGGTGTACACGTGCGGTCCGGATCCGCTCATCCGTGCCGTGGCGTCGTTCTGCATGGAGCGATCAATCGAGTGCCACGTGTGCCTGGAACGTTCGATGGCTTGCGGGATGGGAACGTGCCAATCCTGCGTGGTGGCAGTGCACGACGAGTCGGCCACCGACGGCTGGCGTTACGAACTCTGTTGCACGCAGGGACCGGTGTTCGACGCGACCCGGGTGATCTGGGCGCACGATACCGGCGGCGGCGTCCAACACTGACCGCATCGCGGTTCAAAGCTCTCTGCTCCGCCCACAATCTTTCCATCGACAATCGGAGTCAGTCGCTGCGTACGCGTGCCCGTATGACCACATCGGGCGCATCGTGCCGACTTGGCGTTCACGGTATCGGCCATCCCTTGCAGAACGACGATCATCGGGAACGGGCGGGACCAGCAGTCGTCATCGAGTGTGGCGACGACGACTTGGATCCCGAGATCGGTCAGCTCCGCGCAGACATCGGGGAGTCGATCATCGAAGAAGTGTCCTTCGTCGACGGCGACGAGGTCGACGTCACCGCCGATCTGATCGATGAGTTGCGCGGCGTGTGCGATCGGCGTGGCGCTACAACTCCGTTGCCGGTGGCTCACCACGCGCGACCGGTGGTACCGCTGGTCGGCGGCGTGCTTGAACACCTGCACGCGATGCGGCGCGTGGCTCAAGACGCGGTCGATAAGTGCCTCGGTCTTGCCCGCGAACATGCAGCCGCAGATAACCTCCAGCGTCCCCGCGCGGGCGCGCGGATCACGGTACCGGGTCGGGCTGGCGTGGAGGGTGCTCATGTCGCGGGCATTGTGACGGCGCGCGCCGCGTATGGGAAGAAGAAAACCCGGCGGCGATTAGTGGTGTTGCAGCCTTTTCCGGGTGGCATGCCCACGCTTGCGTGGGCATGATTCGAGAGCGTCCAAGCGCATGGCCATGGCACCCGAGAAGAAGAAAACTCCGGCGCGATCAGTGGGCGTCGCGATTACCCGAGGCGGGCACGCTGAGGCGGGCCGCGTCGAGGAAGTCTCGGATGAAACTGTCGTCGGGCGCGAGGGTTGCGGCGCGCTTGATCGCGTCGTGGGCGCGGGCGTGCTTGCCTGAGAAGAACTCGAAGTAGCCGAGCAGCAGCCACCGCTTGGCGTCGTTGTCGGCTGCCGCGGCGTCGGCGCGGAGGCGGCTGATCTGCTTCTCGAACTCCGCCCGGCCGGCGTAGTACTCGCGCACGTCGAGCGGGATGAAGGCCAATTGCGGCTGAAGTTGAAACGCGCGCCGGATGAGCAGAAAGGCGTCGTCGTAGTGCTGCAATGCCGTCATGGCGTGGGCGGCGTGCAATCGGCTGGCGGGGTCGCCCTGATCGCTCTTGGCCGCCAAGATGAAGTTCCGCAGCGCGGCGCCGTACTCACCGGCGCGAAACCGGTCGACGCCTTGTGCAAGGGCCGCGTCGTAGAGCTTCTCGGTCCGGGATTGAGCGGCGTTTCGCTGGGATGCGCGGAAGCCCTCCTCGAAACCGTCTTCGTAGCCGCGATCGTACGCCTCGGTGGCGGCCATCTCTCGTTGCCAGCTGTGAACCGTGTAGCCCGGCGGGATGTTGGAACGATCGAAGCGCTCATGCTCGGAGAGAGATTCGTCTCGCTGGTTTCGGTAGCGGCGCGATTCGTCGATCGGGCGGGTGATGGCGGGATCGGTCGGCGGCGGCGGCTGATCGGTCGGCGGCGGCGCTTCCTGGGCAAGGGTGATGGATGCAAGTGCGGCGACGAGCGTGAAGGCGGCACGGTTGATAATCATCGATTCTCCCTTCGACCCGTCGCTTGCGCTCCGGGCTCTGATTGCGCGTTTCCGCTTGATCGACGCCTATTGTACACGCGGCGAGGTCGACACGTGACGTTTTTTTGCGGTCGCGCGGTTGTCAGAGGTTGTCGGTGGCGCATTTCACAACGGCCAGCCGGTAGATCGGGCGGCCTTCGCGGACGTATTTGACCTCGAAATTGGTCGCCATGGTCTCGTTTTGAACGCCGTATTCCGGATCGTCAAAAGCCGTTGGCTCGAGCGCGGCGTGTCCGAGGAGAAGGGGCTCGATCTGCTGGTAGTACTCGGCGTGGTCGGTTTGGACGGCACAGCGGGCGCCGGGGCGGAGCGCCCGCACAGCGGCATCGACGAAATCGCGTTGAATCAGTCGCCGCCGATGGTGGCGCGCCTTGGGCCAGGGGTCGGGGTGGTAAATGTGCAGCGCCCAGAGGCATTCGGGGGCGAGATGGCGCATGACGAAGTGGGCGGCGTCGGTACGCATGACGCGCACGTTACCAACGCCCCACCGCCGCATGCGGTCCGCGACGTACTTGTAGTACTTGTTGGCCCATTCGATGCCGACGAGGTGCTTTTCGGGATGCGCCTGGGCGCGTTTGAGCAGGAATCCGCCCTTGCCGCAGCCGATCTCGAGCTCGACGTCGCCGGGCGTGTCGAACCAATCCGCCGGGTCGACGATGACGCCGTCGGGCGGCGGTTCGACGACGATCTGGTCGATTGTCGGTCCGTTGCGGTCCACGGTAGCTCCTGGAGTGCATCCCATTCTGGGTGGCATGCCCACGCGAGCGTGGGCATGCCACCCGACACCCGACGCGTTTCTGGCGTCCGATGTTGCGGTCGCCTATGATCGCCACATGCGAAAGGACCATCTTAACGTGACCGGGATCGAGGAGAAACTCCACGGCAACCTCCAATCCGTGCGTGACCGGATCGGAGGTGCCTGCGCCCGCGCGCGACGCAATGCCGAAGACGTTCGCCTCGTGGTGGTGACGAAATCAGTCGACATTGACGTGGTGTCGGCGTTGGTCAAGCTGGGAGTGCGCGACCTGGGCGAGAACCGTGTTCAGCAGCTCACCGAGCGCGTTTCTCAGGTGAACGACTTTCTGAAGCAACAGACGCCCACGGAACCGGGCGAACGCCTCCCGCCACCGCGATGGCACATGATCGGCACCCTTCAACGAAACAAAGTAAAGGCGGTGCTTCCCGCAGTCACGATGATTCACTCGGTCGACCAGTTGCGCCTGGCCGAGGAGATCAACAGGCGTGCCGACGCGCATCCGCACATGGTGGATGTTCTGCTGGAGGTGAACGGGGGCGACGAGCCGCAGAAGAGCGGCGCGGCGGTCTGTGCGGCCGCACACCTGGGCGAACAGATCGCGTCACTGCCGAACGTCCGGCTGCGGGGGTTGATGTCGATGGCGCCGCTCACGAACGCCGAAACGCTGACCCGCCAGGTGTTTACGCGCGTCAGCGAACTGTTCGAGGAGATGCGCAACGAATACGCCGTCGGCAGCGCGTTCGACGTTCTGAGCATGGGCATGAGCGGTGACTTCGAGATCGCCGTCGAGTGCGGTTCAAACCTGGTGCGTATCGGGTCGGCCGTTTTCGAGGGGCTTCGTTGCGATCCCACGCGAAGTGAGTCCTGACATCCGGAAGCCAGTGGGAGCGCGGGCGGGGCGGGTCGTCGGTTTGCAGCCCGATTCCGGGTCGGCTACCATGGCCCGCTGCGATGAGTCGTGGAGCGCCGCAACTTGGAGATCGGTTGATGAAGACTTGGCAACGTAGTTTCGGTTCGATGCTGGCGGTGATGGTGTGCGGCGGTCTGATCGCCTCGATCCCGTTCGGGTGCGCGACGTCATCCGCGGTATCGCGCTCCGGCCATAGAGCGGGGTCCGAGACGGTCGTCACACCGGCCGCGCGCGCAGCGGCCGGCTACAGTGGGGGCGTTCACCCGGCCGATTTCCAGCGGCACATCGACATCCTGGCGAGTGACACGATGACAGGTCGCGGCATCGGCACGCCGGGCATCGAGATGGCGGCGGCGTACATCGCGGGACAGTTCGCGTCTCTCGGCATCGAGCCCGGCGGTGAGGACGGCACTTACTTCCAGGCTTTCGACATGGGGGTGGGGAGCGAGTTGGTCGATGACTACGCATTCAATTTCAGCGGCGTCGACGTGTCGCCGGCTCGGGGGGAGGACTTCACGCCCTTCTCCTTCTCCAGTGCCGATGCCTTCGAGGGCGA
>JAJDDR010000060.1 GCA_029260255.1 Phycisphaerae bacterium | reverse complement strand
GGCTAGGAGTTCCTGCCATCAAGGCCTCCACCGGGACTTCCACCCGGCAAGTCACTTCCTGGGTCGCTTTCGCTAACCAGTTATCCAGCGCCAGGTCATGACGCTGCGCGTCATGCCTGACGCACAAAAAAGCAAACGCGGCGCGCCGCTGGTGCGACGCGCCGCGTGTGTTTTGCATTCAGATCGAGCGAACGGTACTCGCTAGAACTTGTACTGATACTGCACGTAGAAGAGGTCCGGATCGTCGTCGCTCCGAACGGTATCGTGAACGAACCCGTCTTCCCAGAAGTGCGAGTAGCCGACCAACATTGACGAGTGGCTGTTGATCTTCCACAGCATGGTGAGATCGAGTTCGCTGCCGACTTCCTTGCCGCTGTCACCTCCGAAGTCCCGCAAACTGGGAGCGCCACCGGCGTTGTACAGCGCGTCGCTCTCATCGGTCAGCCAAAACGTGTGGTACGCCAACCGGGTCTTGACCTTCCCGGGAACCGCCCAGGCGGAGAGGTTAAAATTCAGGTCCGTAGCGTTCTGGCGACCGACCATATCCATGAACCCCAAGTACTTGTGACCGAGCGGGAACATCTGGCTGAACGTCTCGACCCTGCCGTCGAACGGATCTTCGTCGCCACTGGACCAGTCGAAGCCAACGCCGATCCGCGGCTTGCACGCGTGATCGAACGTGTACCCGCTGTCCAGGGCAACGCTCCAAGCGCACACGGTGTCGCCGGCCCATTTGCCCCACTGCCCGGAGACCTCGGCCTCGTAGTCGCAGCGAGAGGTCGTGCCCCAGAATCGGGAACCCAGGGTGTAGATCGACTGGTCACCGACCCGACCGTTGGGGTTCACGGTGTCCTGCGTGCGGTCGATGGCGAAGGCGTACACATCCAGACCGTGGTCGGGAATGCCGCTGTACGTCGCGTACAAACCGGCGAAATCGAAATCCTCGTTGTAGTCATCGCCCTCGTGGCGCTTGACAACCACCGGCTTGGCGTAGAATCCCTCGATGTGCCACGGGTCGCCCTCGTAGACGAGCTTGACGGCGTCAAAACGCCGCCGCGTCGACGCCCACTCGAAAGGCGAAAGCAATCGCTCGTTCCCGTAGAGGAGTTCTTGTCGACCGGTGCGGAGGTACCACGGGGAGTCCCCGCCGAGGAAATGCCAGTCGAAGAAGGCCTGCTGCAGGTCGCCGTGATTCTCGTGCATAAAGTTGAACCCGGTGTCCTGATCTTCCGCATGGGCTACGATGCCCTGGAAGAAGAACCGCAACGTGTCCTTGTACCGCAGGTTGGTGTGCAGCATCCAGCGATAGAACTGCTGCGTGTTGCTCGTGCGCCGCAGCAGACCGAAGCGCGCGTTGCTCCGCCCCTCGACGCGAACGCGGAACTCGCCGCCAATGTCGACGCGCCAATTCATCGTAATGTTCTTCAAGAACGCACTGCGATCCTCGCTGCCCTCGGCGTCAGAGAAGTCCTCGTCGAAACGGAGATTGAGGAACTTCGGCTTGGCCGGCGGATCGTCCTGAGCCATGGCCTGCGCCGAAAAACTCAACACCGCGACGGAGGCAACGATCGCCCCCACAACACACATACGCTGGGATCTTTGATGTCGGAAATCGCGAATCACAAAACACCTCCACCCTGAGTTTCGCAACACGGCACGCCAACGCGCGATGCACGCCAACGCCCACGTCGAACTGTGTCATTGACCGTCTTAATCGTCTCGCCCCGACCACACGCACCGCGCCATACGGATGTGCGCCAGGGCTACCAAACCTGAATATGCGCTGATTATCGGCGATCAACGAGCGGCGCCAAGAGAAAATGTCGATGCATCAAGGGTTTGTAAACCATATTGGCATAACAGCTTACGCAAACGTCTCAGATTATTCATTCGACCTAGTTTGCCCACTTTGCCAATCGGCTGCGTCAAGAGCCGGGCTCGGATCGCTGGTTCCAGGTGATTCGCCAGGTGATTCGCGAAATGCCGATGGGCGGCGGCGTTGGGGTGATTGTCGGCCGGGTGAACATGCCAGACCGTGGCATTGTGCTCGCGGAACGCCGGCCAGGCGTTGAAAACGTCGATTTCGTTGTCTCTGCAAAACGACTCCTGCAGCCCGTAGACGGCGCGCAACGATGGGTTCTCCAGGTGACGCACGCTCGGGTAGATCGCGGCGACAAACGCCGCGCCGTCGGATTCGGCCTCGCGTCGCAGTTCGGCCAGCGCCTCCAGCGACTCGACCCAGTCGCCGGGTTCGCTGCGTACGCCGGTCCGTCCGACCAGCGTGGCGAGCGATCGAACGATCCGGTCGGCAAGCGGCAGGTACTGGGCCAGCGCGGCGCTTCCGCCGGCGAACGCCGCGTTGAAATCGCCGGGGTCGCCGGGATCGGCATCGTTCCAGACCATCGCCACGAGGACCATGTCGGGATCGTAGGCACGGACGTTTCGGCGATAGTGTTCAAGCTCCTGACGGAGGTCGTACGCGCTCACGCCGGCGTTTACAACCTCGATGCGCCCGTCGGGAAACCGTTCGTTCAGCACGCAATCCAGCGCTCGAGGCCAAGTGTCGCCAACGTGGACGCCTTCACCCAGGGTGAAGCTGTCGCCGAGCGCCACGACCCGGAAAACGCCGGCGGGCTTCGGAGTGGCCAATTCCCGCTCGCGCAGCCCGCGGGTATTCGTTTCATAGACAACGGATCGCTCGGAATCGAGGTAGCCGTCGAGATCGGTCGAATAGACGTGTCGCCATCGTGCCGCGGGCATGACGCGAAACCCGCGCGCGTCGTCGGTCATCGCGGCATAGACTTCCGATTCCACAACCATGATCCGCCACTCGCGCAGACGAATCCACTCGCCCGCGGTGAGCTCGCAGAACACAAAGCTCCCGGCGAGCAGCCACCAAACGAACAGCCATGACCCGGATCGGTCTGCGTTCGTTCGCGCCATGCGCGCCGGGAACGCAAACCAGGGATAGAACATCGCCAGCACCACGCACAGGCGCATCGGCACGGGCGGCGGGATCTCGCGCGGATGCACGCCCACCAGAATCGCCCACAGCGCCACGCCGAGCCCCGACGCAATCAGGGTATAGACACCGGTCGGCAACGCCTTCCCGCCGCGTACGACGGCGAGCACCGGCGGCAGCAGACCCGCTGCCAGCGCACAGACTGTCGCGACCTGCTGCCAGAGCGGCATGGGGAACGGATTCGCGCTCAATCCCGGCAGATGGGCGTTGAGCACCCAGACGCACGCGACGGCTTGGAACACGACCGCTGCCGAGACAAACGACGGTGATTTCATGTGTCCGGACGCTGTCAACCTATTGCTTTTCCGGGCGCTTGAAGAGATACGCGGCGTCTTCGTGGCGCGCTGTGCCGTTCGAGAGGACGGCGAGCTTGCCTCCGGACCAGATGGATGCCGCGGCGAATCGGCCGTCCTTGGCCAGGGCGTACATCTTGACGTCGAAGCTGGGTCTGCCCCGATCGTCAAGCAAGTGCGGGTCTCTGGTGTGATCGGCGATGCGTTTGATGACCGCCATGCACGCGTCGGGGGGAGACGCACCGTTGCGCATCAGCTCGACGACGGCGAATGCGCCGCAGTTCTTGATGACCGCTTCACCGCGCCCGGTGCTGCCGGCGGCGCCGACCGCGTTGTCGACGTACATGCCGGCGCCGACAATGGGCGAATCGCCCACACGCCCTGGGATCTTGTAACTTAACCCGCTGGTCGTGGTCACCGCGCTGAGGTCTCCCCGGGTATCGAGCGCGCTGCAATGGATGGTGCCGTACGTGTACTGCACGCCGGAGTGAGCACGCGACTGCTTGCCGTTGTCGGGCGCATCGGGCGGGGGCAGCCAGTCGTCGCGGTCGGAATGGGTCTCTTTCCATCGCAGCCACATCTTGCGCGCCTCGTCGGTAAGCAGGTCCTGCTCTTCGAAGCCGTGGGCCTTCGCGAAACGCAACGCACCGTGCCCGACGATCATGGCGTGGTCGGTGCGTTCGAGGACGAGCTTGGCGACGCGCGAGGCGTAGACGACGTTGCGCAGCGCCGCCACGGCGCCGCTGTTGTGCGTGGGTCCGTGCATGACGGAGGAATCGAGTTCGACAACGCCCTCTTCATTGGGCAGCCCACCGAGACCGACGGAGTGGTCGGTCGGGTCGGCCTCCACGATGTTCACGCCGGCGACGACGGCGTCGAGCGTGTCGGCGCCGTCGTTGATCATGGCGGCGGCCTTGGTGACGGCGCGGAGCCCGTTGGCGCTGCTGATGGCAACGGGACCGCCGCGCGGCGCATCGCCGTTGTCGGCCGATGCGGATCGGATCTTCCCCGCCGCGGCGGCGGCCGCGGCGGTTGCCAGGAACGTGCGTCGTGAAACGGGATCGGGCATGGCGGGGTTCCTTACGTGGGGTCTTGGCGGTCACCGAGCGTCGTCCGATACGCTCGGGTGCGATTCTAGGGCAGTGCCGGACGTTTGAGAAGCGTGTGCGGGGCTGCGTCCCATTCTGGCTGGCATCGGCGGGTGAATGCGTGGCTCGTTCCGCGTGGCAATCGGCATCGTTGTCATTCCGACGGAGCGAAGCGACCGAGGAATCTGGCTGAAAGGACGAGTCGGCCAGTTTCCTCGTTGCACTCGGAATGACGGCAATGGTTCGCACCGTGCACGCCGAACCGTTGCAAGCCGCCGGTGCGAAGAATCGCCCCCCTTCTTGGGATGCACCCCGCGCGCGCCGAACGCCAGTCGGTGTCTGAAACGGACGATAACGACGAGGAGTGCATGCGGTGTGCGCGGTGAGAGGACGGCGTTCATGCTGGGAGCGATCGGGAACAACCAGACGGCCAGTTCGCTGATGAACGTGTACCTGCGCGAGCTGGGGGGAGCGCGCGGGGGGCAACAACCGTCCGTGTCGAGCGCGGTCGAGCGCGCCCCGGAAGAACGCGCCGTCGGCGGAAAGAGCGAGCTGACCGAAGAAGAGCAACGCGAGGTCGAGAAGCTCAAACAGCGCGACACGGAAGTACGCCGTCACGAGGCCGCCCACAAGGCGGCGGCCGGGTCGTTTGCAAGCGGGGCGCCGCAATTCGAATTCACGCGCGGTCCGGACGGGCGTCAATACGCGACCGGCGGTGAGGTGCAGATCGACACGTCGGAGGTCTCGGGCGATCCGCGTGCCACGCAGCGGAAGATGCAGCAGATACGCCGGGCGGCGAACGCTCCGGCCAATCCATCGTCGCAGGACCGCGCGGTGGCCGCCCAGGCCGCTCAACAGGAAGCTAAGGCGCAGTCCGAACTCGCCAAGGAACCGCGCAGCGGAGGCGAGACCGGTTTCGCGCGGGGCATTGCCGATCGTTTCGCCGAACACGCCGACCCCGGCAAGTTCATCGACGTGAGCGTCTAGCCGAGTACGTCCCGCCGGCGACAAGAACGTACAAGTCCCAAGCAATCCTACGACTGACCGCACGAATCTACCTGGAGAGTCGGTTGCATGTTCGCGTGTGACGGTGCGCGCGGATTTGGATGCAACTTTCCGCGGGGCTGTTCGTTCTTGGGGTGCGTGATGAACGGTGACGACTTCAGGCGTGTGGTGTTGCGACACAAGGACCGGGTGCACACGTACGCGGCGTGGGTGATGCGAGACGTGGAGGAAGCGCGGGACGTCACGCAGCAATCGCTGCTTCGACTGTGGGAGCATCGGGGCACGGTCAGCGAAGCGGCCGCGGCGACCTGGCTTCGGCGAACGGCCCATCGGCTTTGCGTTGACAGGCTGCGCCGGCAGAACGTCGCGCGGAACAACGGGGACGGTCCGCTGGCGCTGCTCTCGGCCGGCGGCGAGGCGGGCGGGTCGGAGGCAACGGAGCTTTGCAGGAGCGTGGCCGCCGCGTTGGCGGCGCTTCCCGAGCGTGACCGCGCGGTGATCGTGCTCCGGGAAATGGACGGTCTGAGTTACGAGCAGATGAGTGAGATCATGGAGATGCCGTTGGGGACGTTGAAGGCCGCGCTGCACCGGGCGCGGGAGCGTCTGCGGCGGGCGCTGACCGGGGCGGGGGTGCTGGGATGAGCGAGTTGGGCGATGAACTCTGGCGTGACTGTGCAAAGGCGCGGGCGCTGATCCAGGAGCACCTCGATTCCAATCCGCGGGAGTCATCAGACGTCTCATTGCCCACCCACCTTGAAGAGTGCGACGCGTGCCACGAGTACCTCGAGGGGCAACTGGCCGTGCGGGCGGGATTGCGCGGGTTGCCGCTGATCGCGTTCCCGGAGGACGCGATCGAGGAGGTATGGTCGGAGACGATCTCGGCGGGGCGTTTTCGCCGCGGTGAAGGGAGACCGGCGGCCGGTCGGCGTTGGCTGGCGGCGGCCGCGGTGCTGGCGGCGGCGATGGTGGGTTGGCCCTGGTTCACGAGTGACACGATACGTCACTCTGCGGAGCGGACCGAGCCCGTCCAGACCGTCGATGCGACGCGACTGGCGCGGGCGGCGACCGAGGTGCGGCTTGTGGTTGACTTGACGAATGATGCGCTGGATCGCGTGGAGCGGGCGGCGTTTGACGAGCCTCTGATGGGGCGGCTGGCGGAGACGCTTCGGCAGCTTCGCGTCCATCGAGGCGAGAACGAGACCGAGGAATCCGAGGAGGCGATTTAGATGGACCGGAATCATGGTTGGTTGAACGGAGTTCCCGTGTTTGGGCGTGCGACCTTGGCGGCCGTCGGGCTGTCGATGGTGCTCTGCGGCGGGGCATGGGCTGGTGAAAAGGACCGCGCCGACGACCGGCGCGGGTACGTGGACGGTTCGGTGTTTGCGGAGTTGGTGGACGACGATGCGAATCTCGTGGAGGTGTCGATCGGTCCGGCGTTGCTCAAGCCGCTGGCGCGAGGGATCGCGAAGAGCGACGAGCACCTGGCGCGGCTGCTGAGCGAATTGCACTCGATCCAGGCGGTGGTTGCCGAGGTCGACGGCGACGACGCGGACAAGGCGGACGATCTGGTCAGCGAGATGACCAAGCGGTTGTCGCGCGACGGCTGGCAGCGGATCGCTCGGGTGCGGGAGAAGAACGAGCAGGTCAATGTGCTGGCGATCATCGATGACGGCGCGATCGCGGGGCTGACGGTGATGGTGCTGGACAAGGGCGGCAGCAAGGCGGAGTTGGTGTTCGTGAACATCGCCGGGCGGATCGATCTTGAACTGATGGGCGAAATGGGGATGAAGGTCGGCATCCCGGGCCTGGAGGCGTTGGGCGAGATCGATTGGGCAAAGATCCAAGCGGCCGGCGCGGATGGGCACGACGCGAAGAAGGACCGTGAGCGCGGTTCGCATTAACTCCGTAACTCGGGCAGAGACGATACGAGCCGGCAATGGGCGGCCTGGTGAGGCTGTCTCGTTGCGGGCTCGTTGAGCTAAAGCAACACTGCAAAATGGGTTCGTTTGGTAATTGGGCGTAACGCCCGTGCGCCGGAATCGACGGTTTTGGTCTGAACCGGAAAAGAATTTGGCGCGGTTTGCCGTTGCGCCTAAGTCGTGTATTCGTAGTCACTTAAGGTGCAAAATGGGCTTTGCGCACGCGTAAGCATTCAGTGAACCCGTGTTCGCATCCGGGGCGTCGCGTGGATTCGATGGCGGGGGCTGGACACGCACCGGCGGAGCCGGTACCCTACTGGCGTGCCCGTTGAGGATGCCGTAGGCCGTAGCCTGGAAACCGAGCT
>JAJDDR010000590.1 GCA_029260255.1 Phycisphaerae bacterium | reverse complement strand
CCTCGTGCACCAGCGCGGTCGGCTGCCAAGTGTGATCAGGCGGCTGACGCCGAAACATCTCTTCGGCCAACGCGTGGAGTTCGTCATAGACCAAGGGTAGAAGGCGCTGAGCGCCTGATGTGTCGCCCCGGCGCACATCAGCCAGAATCCAAGTCACCTGATCGGTCGCTGCCTGGGACATCGCCCATCTCCAAGTTTCGCGAAATCGAAATGCGGGGTCGATTCTAACACCAAGGGACGAGTGGTTCAATGAAAGAAAGCCCGCTGCAAGCTCAAGAACACCTGATTCCCTCGAGAATCCCAGGTTCTTCGGGGTGATCGACCGCCCGATTGCGTGGTTACCAATAGAAGAGACTGGTGTGGTCCCCATCTGACGGCGGCTGCCGGACGGCAACGGCGCTGGCAATGAGCACGAGTTGGTGCATGGAGATGGTCCTTGGTCTTGCGACAGCTCGGCCGGACCCGACTGGAGGCTCTCTGTTCGCGCCTCCTGGCAGACAGCAAAAAGGGCGACGGATGAGTCGCCGATCCGCCTCCATAGGCGACGACGCGTGACACGGGCTGCGTAGACGTGCGGGCCAATCAGTCGCTCGGTCGGAGGCCTCTGTTGTCCAACGTTTTTCGGAAAGAATGTGGCTTTGAGTACTTTGGTAAGGAGAAAAAAGATGCGTAAGAACTGGTTGAGTGTACTGTTGATCGGCGGGATGTTGGCGTGGGGATTCTCTTGGGTCGCCCCGGCGAGTGCGGACGGGGGCGACGAAGGGTTGGGGGAAAGAGTGGCGGGGACGTACGTTGACGAAGGCGAGTTCACCGGGTTCGGTGCGCCGGCCGAATGCCCGAGGGACGGATTCGGCGCGAGCTTCACAGGCACACAGACGTTGACCGCCCACGGTACCCAGGTGGCAACCAACAACTTGTTTGGAGGTGGTGACGCGCCGGATGCGGGCGGTGGCGGCAACTTGCAGAGTCCCGGACATGGAAACTGGACGAAAACAGGAAAGCGCCAGATTACGCTGACGTCCCTGATCTTCATTCAGGGATACACGCCGGATGCGGATATGTGCAAAATCGGGTGCCCGGCAGCAGGACAAATCGTCGCCCGCCCGACCGTCGTCGTTGACTTTGCGCCGGACTACAAGACGGCAACGGCGACGATCCAAACCGACCTGTTCTTCGATTTGCGCGGCGATGCGGACATGGACGGCGTCCTCGACTACCTGGATTCCGACGGCGCCCCCGGGTTCACCATCTATGGCTGTGCCCAATGGACCAAGTTGCCCATTCAGGGGGCGGCAGACGTTGACGATGACGATGACTAGTGCTTCAGCACCCTTCGAATCTACGGGTCGGCCGCTATCCGCAAGGACAGGCTCAGCACTGGTTCTGAGCGTGCACTGAGAGTTCGGTCGAGAAGAGACGGGCTCGCCAACGCACAACCCTCTCCGTGCATCTTCCGCCCCCCTCCGCGGCTTCGGAGGGGGGCTTCGTCGCCTACGCGGCATGTCGAGAATCCTGGAAACACAGGAGCGTGGGTGAGCGGTCTCGCCGGATCACGCGTTTCATCTCTTACCCATCACATGGAAGGAACACATCGAATGTCAACAGCAAGGTTTTTGGGACGGGGGCTCGCCCTGGCGAGCGTGACCATTCTTGTATCCGCGGCACAAGGGCAAACCACGTGGTACGTGGACGGTGCCAATGCCTGTCCGGGGACGGGTACGCAGGGGAACCCGTTTTGCGGCATCCAGACCGGCATCAACGCAGCCGTCAATGGCGACACGGTCATCGTCTTCGACGGGACGTACACCGGTCCCGGCAACCGCAACCTCAACTTCGGCGGTCGCCTGATCACGCTGCAATCCGTCAGTGGATCGGGGGCGTGCATCATCGATTGCCAAGGCGCCGGGAGAGGATTCATCTTCGTGAGCGGTGAGACCGCGGACGCCGTGGTCGACGGATTCACCGTTCGCAACGGGAGTTCGGGTTTCACCGGCGCCGGGATGAACATCTCGAACAACAGCAATCCGACCATCACGAACTGCACGTTCACCGCCAACGCGGCCCCGTTCGGCGCCGGGATGTACAACTCCGGCAGCAGCCCGACGGTGATCAACTGCACGTTCAGCGGCAACGCCTCCGGCGCCCTCGGCGGCGGGATGATCAACACCGTCAGCAGCAACGCGACGGTGACCAACTGCGCGTTCAGCGGGAACACGGCCGACTTGGGCGGCGGGATGCTCAACGACAACAGCAGCAGCCCGACGGTGACCAACTGCACGTTCAGGGGAAACGCCGCCGTCGATGGTGGCGGGATACTCAACAACCACTCCAGCAACCCGACCGTGGCCAACAGTATTCTGTGGGACAACACACCAAACCAGATCGTCGATATGGCGTCTTTCACCACGGTGACCTACAGCGACGTGCAGAACGGCTGGCCGGGTGTGGGTAACATCGTCGCCGGTCCAATGTTCGTCGACCCCCTCGGTCCGGACGGGATTCCGGGAACAGAAGACGATGATCTGCACCTATTAGCCGGCTCACCGTGCATCGACGACGCCGACAACACGGCCGTCCCGCCGGACACATTCGATCTCGACGGCGACGGGGACACCACCGAGCAAATCCCGCTGGACCTCGACGGCAATCCGCGCTTTGCCGACGACCCCAGCACGTCAGATTGCCAACAGGCACCCGGTACCTGTGGCGTTCCACCCATCGTCGACATGGGGGCCCATGAATCTCAGGACTGCAATCAGAACGGCGTGTTGGACGTAGACGACATCGCCAATGGGACGAGCGAGGATTGCGACGGCAACGGCGTCCCCGACGAGTGCCAGGAGGATTGTAACGCCAACGGAGTCCTGGATTCCTGCGATATCGCAGTGGGCACCAGCGAGGACTGCAACACCAACGGCGTCCCTGATGAGTGCGACGTCGCCACGGGGACCAGTGAAGACTGCAACGTCAACGGCGTCCCCGACGAATGCGATCCGGATTGTAACCAGAACGGGGTTGCAGATGATTGTGATATCACGGGCGGCGCGAGTGAAGATTGCGACACCAACGGCGTCCCTGATGAGTGCGACGTCGACTGCAACGGGAACGGTGTTCCGGATGCCTGCGAAGCTAGCGTCGTTTTCCACGTGGACGATGATGCCCCCAACGATCCCGCCCCGGGTGATCCGTCGGTGAGCGACCCCAACGAGGACGGCAGCCCGGACCATCCCTACGACGCGATCCAGGAAGCGATCGGCTTTTCCCCTTGCGTCGGGTCCGCGACTGTCATTGCCCACCCGGGTACCTACAACGAACTCATAAACTTCAACGGTAAGACCATCACGCTGCGCAGCTCAGACGGAGCGGGCGTGACCACCATCGACGGTGGCGGTGTAGGTTCGGTTGTAACCTGCGCCAGCGGCGAGGGGCCGGGCACCGTCCTCGAGGGATTCACCATTACGGGCGGCTCTCATTATCGCGGCGGGGGGATGAACAACGACGGCGGCAGCAGCCCGACGGTGACCAACTGCACGTTCAGGGGAAACACTGCCACGATCGGCAGCGGGATGTACAACAACGACAACAGCAGCCCGACGGTGACCAACTGCACATTCAGCGGAAACACTAGCTCCCTCCTCGCTGGCGGGATGCGCAACGACAACAGCAGCAGCCCGACGGTGACCAACTGCACGTTCTGCGGAAACTCCGCCGTCAATGGCGGCGGGATACTCAACAACCACAACAGCAACCCGGTGGTGGCCAACAGTATCCTGTGGGACAACACACCCAACCAGATCGTCGATATGGCGTCTGTCACGACGGTAACCTACAGCGATGTGCAGAACGGCTGGCCAGGCGCGGGTAACGTCAACGCCGATCCACTGTTCGTCGATGCCGCCGGAGTCGACGGCCTTTCAGGCACTGAAGACGACGACCTCCACTTGTCTTGGGCCTCACCAGCGATTGACGCCGGTGATAACGCAGCTGTCACGGTGGCTACCGACCTCGACGGTAACGATCGCATCATGGATGGCGACAGCGATCTGATCGCCATCGTCGACATGGGTGTCTACGAACAGCTTCCCGGGTGCGCGTCCGCGTCGGACTGCGGGGATACGGACGGTGGCGGCGTCACCGACAACGTATGCACGTGGTGGGAATGCAATGCGAACGCGTGCAACGGCGTAGTCAAGGCTGAACCGTCCGACATGGGCGGGGAGTTCGGCGCGTGTGAAGCGGACGGTTTCTGCAACGTGCATGACCGCAACCACGCGCTCAACTGTTTTAGCGGGACCAACGCCTGCGAGACCGTCAACATCGACGCCGGCGGGGCATTCGGCGTTTGTCCGCCCGACGGCTTCTGCAACATCCACGACGCCAACCACGCGCTGACGTGTTTCGGTGGTATGAACCCGTGCTCGTGTCCAGGCGGTCCGACGCCCGAGTACCGCCCGGTGGTCGTAGACTACGCCGGCCTCACGCTCGCGCCGAGTCGACGAACCGCGCGCCCGGGAGAGACCGTTGAGGTCCGCGTGTTCATCAATGAACCACTCACGGCGCTCCAGAGCTATCAGCTTCACGTCGGCACGAGCGGCGGGCGCCGCGGGCGTCTCGACCTGATCGACATCGCCATCGAGGATCGCAAGGACTTCGCCTTCGACGCTTCGCCCGATGTCTTCGACGCGTACAATGTCGCCAACTCACAAATGCTCGCCGGACTCGACGCCGGCAGTATGGCAATGACTGAGCGCGCCTACTTGGCCACCTTCACGTACCGCGTGTCGCCCAACGCCGTCGGCACGTTCGTGGTCGACGTGTTGCACGATGAACCCAACCAGGACCAGACGTTCCTGGTTGGCGTGGAACAGACGGACAAGATCGAGATTGCCCTTACCCAAGCAGCGGTGATCACGGTGATCAACGGCGATCTGCGAAGCACTCGCTGATTCACGAGCGGCATGACGCGCGGCGGGCCTTGCGCTTGCCCCGCCGCGTCCCGCGAAATCAGCAACTCGCAGGGAATACTGTGGATTGGGCGTATTGAAGGACTACATCGACATGAACCGCGACGGTGAAATCACGCCGTTCGATCTTCTGGCGTACAGGCAGATCATCAACGGCGTTTCACCGCCCGCCACGCAACCGTGGGCCGGCGAGTGCCTGCCCGCCCAGCCGTAGCCGGCAGGAGCCGTGATGAGTTCAGCGGATCGCCGTTACCAGGGCTCGGTTCACTTCCGCGCCAAAGGTGACTTGGCGGCCATGGGCGGTTTCCACGAAGTCAAGGTATTCGCCGCCGTCACCGGTCAGTTTGTGCGGAAGTCGCCAGGTGTTCGAAGCCTACTCACACCCCAAGGGAATCTCCGGCGTGGCGTTTGCGCCGCACAATGATCGCGTCCTGTCTTCGAGCGCGGACGGGACGAGATCACTCCGGACTGCCAAGGACGGTCACGCATGTTTCGACGCACGGATTCCCAAGCCACCTTCGATTCGCTCAAGGTGCCCCTCTTGCCGAAGAAGATCGCGCGACTGGAAAAGAACTACCGGGCCGGCGGCTCTCGACGCAAAGCACTGCCCGTGCTGCCGGCCAACGAAGAAACACTCCGATCGGTCCGGACGGCGACGGTACCGAGGACGTTCCAGTGCGACCGAAGGATCCGAAAGTGGAGAAGATCCCGGCCACCTCGTTGCGCCGACGAAGGCGACTTCATTCTGCATGACTTCACGTTCAGTTCAGACGGTCGGCGGATCGAGCGTCGTCCGATGGCTCGAGAGCCGGTGGAACAAGGTGAATGTGAGCAGTCGGCTCGCCGCCGGTATGCCCACATGGACGCCAATCGATGTACACAGTGCAGTTGGCCTGGCCGTTGTCCGGCTGGTGGGAATGACGGCGTCACGACTGTGACACTGAGAGGCTCACTGTCAGAGGGCGCAACTTCGGCCCGTCGCCGTCCGTACAGCCCCGCGCTCGCCTCTGAGCAACGAACAACCGCCCCACCTCACGCCTTCACCTCCCGCCACAAGAACCTCCCAGCCGCTCGCGCAAACAGGGGTTCGTACGAGGGTATCAACGGTTGCGTGCGAGCGTGGTCTCCCTCTACAAGAACGAGGACCCCGCACCGCATGCGCGATGCAGGGCCCGTCTTTGTTTCTGCTGTGCCGGAACGCGCCTAGGCGTTGGCCTTCGAGAAATACTCCTGGGAGCCGACCGGGTCGGGCTTCATGGTGTCCTTGCCCGGCGACCAGTTGGCGGGACAGACCTCGCCGTGCTTCTCGACGAACTGAAAGGCCTCGATGACGCGGATGGCCTCGTCGACGCTGCGGCCGACCGGCAGGTCGTTGATCGTCGCGTGGCGAACGGTGCCGCTCGGATCGATCAGGAAGAGCCCGCGCAGCGCGATGCCGGCGCCCTCGAGCAGGACATCGTATTGCTTGGCGATGCTCTTGTTGAGATCGGCAATGATGGGGAAGCTGACCTTCCCGAGACCGCCCTTGTTCCTCGGCATTTGCGTCCAGGCGAGGTGCGAGAAGGCGCTGTCGACGGACACTGCGGCGACCTTGGCGTTGAGCTCGTTGAAGCGATCGGCCGCGTCGCTGAACGCGATGATCTCCGTCGGGCACACGAACGTGAAGTCGAGCGGGTAGAAGAACAGAACCAGCCACTTTCCGTCGTGAAGTTCCTTCCAGGTGAGCTTCTTGATTTCGCCGCTTACGACGGCCTGGCAGTCGAAAGTCGGCGCTGGTGATGTAACCAACGGCATCGGATCACACTCCTTTTGATGGTGCATTGAACGTCAAGCTATAATCGCGGTTCCGGACCTTCACGAGAC
>JAJDDR010000589.1 GCA_029260255.1 Phycisphaerae bacterium | reverse complement strand
GGGGGGGGCTTGCGCTGCCTGAGATGGTCTTCGGTCAAGCACCTGTCGTCGACCCGGACGTGAAGGTCAACGACAGCAGGGGAAGGGACGGCACCGACACGTCGGACATCTGCTGTTGGGACCCGGACCCGACCGCTCCGGCCTGCGTCGGTCTCGAATGGGACACGTGCTGCTTCAATCGAGAGAAGGCCTGCCTGGGCGGGACGAACCACACCGGCGATTGCACCGATGACAGCAATTGTCTCGGTGGCGTGTGTATCCCCTGCGACGACGAGCCGAAGAGACAGCGCGAGATGGCCATCGCCGTGGCCCCGTGGGATCCGAACATCCTGGCTTCCGCTTGGATGGACGGATCCAAAGAGTTCGACGGAAGTGGAATGGAAATAATGATGGGCGTGGCTGTTTCGGACGACGCGGGTCTGACCTGGAAGCGTTTCGACCCTGAGTTCGATCCATGCAACGTGTCGTGCCAACTAGGCAGCGATTGTTTCGTCATCGGAAGCAGCTTCGTTCGGGACGACTTCTGTCTGTTGGACTGGCAAAACCAGCAAGGAGATCCCGCAGCGGCCGCTTCGGAGGGTGATCCCCAAGACCCGAACCGCAAGCGATACCTCTATCTTGCGGGGATTGACTTCCCCGGTCGCGCCTTTTTCTCTCGGCTGGAGTGGAACAACGACATGTCCGGTTGGGAAAGCGCCATTGTGGAAAACATCGGCGACAAGCCCTACGTTACGGCGGACCCTTCGGGTGCAGACGTGTACGTCTACCACCAGGGTGTTCGCCTGAGCGCGTCACGCACCGCGGGCGATGACTTCATCACGCCACCGCCGCTCGTGGATTCTATTACGATCTCCTTCAGCACCGGGAGCGGTGGATCGAACGGCGCGGGTCCCGTGGGCGCCGTCGGGGCCGCAAAGGAGTTCAACATCGTGTGGGCTCACTTTGGCGGCGGGACTCCAGTCCCAGGCAATCTGCAACAGTCCGACCAGATACGCTATCGACGCGGAACATGGAACGAAAGCGCCAGTCCTCAAGAGTTGGACTGGGTTCCGCCTCTTCCTGTCCCTCCACTTCCCGACCCACCGTTACCCGAGTGCACGGAAGGCGTCGACTGTGGCGAGCCGATCATCTTCGGGCACATTGGGTTTGACGCGGGGCTCGGAAGCCCGGGAACGGAGTCGCTGCTGGCGGCCTCGGTCCACATCGGCGGGATAAAAGCGTTTCCCTCGATCGCCGTCGACCGACACGATGTGGACGACCTCTGCGGACGGGGTGGGACGATCTACGTCGCCTACGTGGCCGAGGAGTGGCCCGGGGACTGCACGGACTGCGCCGATCCCGACGCGTGCAGCGGCGACGTACTCAGCCGCACCGTCGACTCCAACATCTACGTCGTTCGCGGGCGCGTCCGCACCGTCGGTCCCGACACCGTCGTGGATTGGTCCGCGCCGGTCAACGTCACGCCAGACGCGGGTCCCGCCGTCCCGTGCAGCGACCCCGACCCTGGCGCACCCGTTGCTTGCGGGATGCACCTTCCTTTTCAGTTCTACCCGTGGATCGCCGTGGACGACGAGGGTCGCGTCGGCGTCGCTTATTACGATACGACAGTTGACGGTGATCGCTGCGATGCGAACGTCATCTATCAGATCAAGTTCAGCTACTCCGTTGATGGAGGCGTGACATGGGAACCACCCGTTGTCGTTAGCGAAGTGGATTCTGAGACGTCGCCTGACGACCCGGCTATTCTGGACCCGATCGAGAGTGTCTCGCTGCTCGAATACTACGGGTTGACGGCCACGAGCGACGAGGCCGGGATCGGCGACGGCTTCTTCCATCCCATCTGGTCCGACCTGCGCGGTTGGGAGGGGCGAGCGCTGCTCCAACCGGCGCTGACGTTCGGCGACGTCTACACGGCGCGGGTGACGCTGACGGCGGCGAACGACCGGGTCATCAGCATGGGCGACTACAACCGGGACGGAACGAATGACCAGCTAGACCTCAATGTGCTGATCGGTACGTGCATGTGTTCGACGGACGTGGCGTGCGAGATTCTCGACTTCGATCGGGATGGGCTGATTACGACGGCCGACGAGTATCACTTTCATCAGTGTCCGCACGGCGTGGTGAACGACCCTCCGCCCACGTGTGCGGGGGATCCGGCGAGTTGCCGCAGTTGCACCACGTGTCCTGATACGCCCGCCTGCGCCGATTTGGACAGCAACGGCATTCGCGACGACGTCTGCACCTGGTGGGACTGCTGCGCAACCTGTTGCGACACTTCGACCGCCCCGAACCCGGCCGACATGGGCGGATCGTATGGCGCATGCCCGCCGGACGGATTCTGCAACATTCACGATCGCAACCACGCCCTGACGTGTTTCGCGGGAACGAACGGGTGCGAGACCATCAACATCGACGCCGGTGGTATGTTCGGAGCGTGCCCGCCGGATGGTCTATGTAACATTCACGACGCCAATCACGCGGGGAACTGCTTCGCCGGGAAGAACCCGTGCATGTGCGGGCAGTCGGCGATGGCGTCAGGTCCGCCGGAGGTCGTCGGCGCGACGGCGTTGAACGTCGTCCGGGCGCCGCAGTTGGCCGCGAGCGACACAGCGGTCTTGCGCGTGTTCACGCAGAGCGCCCTCGCCGATCTGCAGAGTTACCAACTGGAACTGGCGGTCAGTGGTGGGACGGCCGGGCAGTTTGAACTGGTTGACATTTCGATAGAACCGCGCAGCGACTACGTCTTCGCCGGGCTGGCGGGCAACTTCAGCGCGTTCAACGTGATGACCGGGCAGATGCTCAGCGGGGTGGACATCGACGCCGGTGTTGCGACGTCGGCACACGGATACTTAGCCACCTACACTTACGCGGTCTCGCCAGGGGCCGCCGGAGATTTCGTCGTTGACCTTCGACACGACGAATCCGCGGGTGACCAGACGTTTCTGATCGCGTCGGATGTGAAGAAGATCGAGGTCGCCGGCAGCACGCCGGCCGTGGTGGCGACGACGCCATGAGGTATGAGACGATGAACAACACAAGATCATCGGCGGTGGCAGCAGTTTTCCTAGTCACCTGCATCGTGTCTCCAAGCATTGCACAGTTTCCGGCGGCTATCGAATGGAACAGTCAGGAGGGGCGCGCCGGTGTTACCATCTTCGGAGATCGGACACTCGAGTTCGGGTGGTCCGTCGCG
>JAJDDR010000588.1 GCA_029260255.1 Phycisphaerae bacterium | reverse complement strand
TCTATTCGCCCCCTCGCCCACCAGCTCGACGCCTCGTATACGGTTCGTGTTCCTCAGGCCGGGAGTTTGCGTTGGTTCACGCTCCCGCCTTGGTCGCGTTCACCCTTCAGATCCCGCCTCGCGACGGACACCCTTGCGGTTCGGCTAGGAGTTCCTGCCATCAAGGCCTCCACAGGGACTTCCACCCGGCAAGTCACTTCCTGGGTCGCTTTCGCTAACCAGTTATCCAGCGCCAAGTCATGACGCACGAACAGAAACGCTCCGGCGGTCCCGGAAAGAGGACGCGCCGGAGCGTGGTGCTTCGGAACGGACTACGGCGAACGACTCGCTACGCGGTGGCCGATCGCCGGTTCCCGAACTTGATGGTCAACCCCGCCAGCAACAGCAGGGTCAGCGTGAGCATACCCCATTGCGAAACGGTCGGCACCAGGGGGTTGAAACAGTCGTTGTCGAACGGTCCCGTTCCGCCCGGCGGGCAGCACCCGTCGTCGTTGACGTTGGTCGTGATGATGTCGTCAGCCGGACAGTCATTGCTCACGCCGGTGCAGAACTCGGCCGGGTCACAGGCGTCCACCGACGCACGGCACTCAAGCGACGCCGGCTCGTGGTTGGACTGGCAGCCGGCGTTGCCGTCGCACGTGTCCGGATTGGTGCAATCGGTGTCGGACGGGTCGCCGCAGGGCGTGCCCGACGCCGCGTGGTTCACGTTGCAGGCACCGAAGCCACTGCAGGTATCCGGATCGGTGCAATCAGTGTTCGTCGCGTCGCCGCAGGGCGTGCCGGAGGTCTGGTTGTTCACGGCACAACCACCCGCCCCGTCGCAGGTGTCCTGATCGTGACACGTGCTTGCACCGGCACCGCAGGTCGTGCCCGAGGGATCAAAGCAATTGTCGACCGACTCGTTGCATACCACGTTGCATTCACCGCCGCCCACGCACGGGTCGCCGGCATGCACGGTGCAGCCTCCCGTGGCGTCACACGTGTCGGTGCCGTTGCAGTAGAGCGTGTCGTCACACGCCGTGCTGGACAGCTCGAAGGCGCAGGTTGCGGAGCAGCACTGCCCGTCGGGCGGGTCGCAGTCTTCTGCGCCGACGACTTGTCCGTCGCCGCATATTTCCGTGCAGGCACTGGGCTCTCCGGTGCAGCCCCAACCTGTTTCGACCTGGCAACTCGCGTCACAGCCGTCTCCGGCGGTTGCGCCGCTGTCGTCGCAGGCCTCAACGCCCGACTGTATGAACCCATCGCCACACGTGGCCAGCACGCAGGTGTTGAGGCAGCCGTCGTTGTTGTTCGCGTTGCCGTCGTCGCACGCCTCGGTACCCTCGATGATCCCGTTGCCGCAACCGGGCATGCACGTTGCGGCGACGACCCACGGGTCGAAGTCCACATTGGCGGAGACGGAATCACCCGTCCCGGGTCCAGCTCCACTCGGTCCGCCGGAACCACCCCACCAGTTGGATTCCGCGACGAGCGGTCCTCCGGTGGCCGTGGGGTCGACGCTGATGCCGAACCCGGCGTTGCCGGCAATGTCGTTGTGATGGGTGGTGCCGCCGGGGACCGCAAAGGTGTCACCGAAAACAAGTCCGTATACCTGAATCCCCTGGGCGTTGTTGTTGATGCAGTTGTTGTGGACGTCGAGGTTGTCGATGTCCCACATCTGCAGGGCTTGGCCTTCGCCCCAGGCACCCATGGCCACGTTTTCGACCGTGTTGTCGTAGAAGTTGAAGTTGACGGTGCGGTTCATCTCGAACGCGGCCCAGTGTTGACTGGGCGAACTGAAGTTACCGCCGATGTTGAGCCATGTATTATCGAAGGCGTCGGCCTGGGCGGTACGGGCGGTGGACAGTCCGCGGAACACGATCGAACCGTCGCACTCGTGGATGGAATTGTGGGCGAACGTGACGTGTCCCATTGCCGAGCCGTCGCCTCCGCTGCCGCTGCGCGAATCCCACAGGGACCATCGCGTGAAGTTCTTGAACTCGCTGTTGGTGATCGTGGGGTCTCCCAGCATGCTGCCGCCGGCATAGCAGTGGCTGTCGAGACCCTGACCGTCGAGAACGCAATCGTCCATCGTGAAATTGGTGTTGTTGCCCATCGCGCGCAGGACGGAACTGCTGGCCGCGATACCGGTGATGGTGAACCCCTGAATCGTCACGTCGGTTACGCCGGCAGCGAGGATGATGCCGCCCTGCAGGAATGTCAGCGCGGGACCGGCATCGCCGACCAGCGTGAGCGTCTTGTCGATGGTAACGGTCGGCGGGTAGGTTCCAGGCAGTACGTGTACCGTGCTGGCGGTGACCAGGTCGACACCCTCCTGGACGCGCCCGGTCGCCCCGGTCTGGGGGCTGTCGTCGTCGACGTACAGATTGCTGAAGTCGCCGGCGAAACCGGGGAGGGTGTACGTTCCGTCGTTGCCCATCCACGGCGTGTAGTCGATCGAACCGAGGATGGTCTGGCCGATTTCCGGCGGTCCGGGAGGGGGAACCGGGCTGGGAGCACCGCCCGCGGGCAAGACAACATCGAACGGACGCACAACCGGCGATGCCGGACGACCGCCTCCGGCGAGCGGCGTGCCCTGAACCGGACCGGCCGCGTCACCCCAGTAGCAACCGGACGCGTCGATCGTCGCCGCTGGGAACGTGTTGTTGATGGCCGAGCCGACGCCCGCCGAAAACGCGGTGTTGTGGACGGCGAAGGAGTTGACGTTATTGACGTTCCCGGAGAGGTCGGCGGTCCAGATGCCGTCGTAGCCCGCGCCGGAGATCTTGCAGCCGGTGATGCTGGCGTTCAGGACGCCGTTGTTCCATCCGTTGTAGTAGACGCCGCCCCACGGGTCCGGACCGCTACCCCAGACGTCGATCCCGTCGCCGCCGGAGGTCAGGATGTCACAGCCCGTGACGGTCATGTTCAGCGCGCTGCCGTCTCGGCTGAGCTGAGCGCCGAGCGTCCAGTCGTTGTTGTGCAGGTTCAATCCCGTAAAGGTCAGGTTCACCGGGACGGGACTCGTATAGACCCAACCCCAGTCGCTGAAGTTGACACCGCTCTGGCAGTTGTAGACCTCGTCGCCAACCATCGCGACGTCGCCGCTCTCGAAGAGCAGGATGCCCGTCGATGCCCAACTCGCACCGGTGTATTCGGTGCCCGAGACGACGTTGTTCAGCGTCGACCCACTCGCACCGTAACTGAGTTGTATTCCGTTGCCGGCGATGATCGGCGAGCTCAGACCGGTGACGCTGTTGTTGTTGACCATGAAGGTCGCGCCGGGACCCATGACCAGAA
>JAJDDR010000587.1 GCA_029260255.1 Phycisphaerae bacterium | reverse complement strand
CCCCAGTAGACCGGCCTGCCCAAGCCCGTGACACCCAGCCCCTCACGGTACTGCGTGATGTAGGCAAAGACGCCCAGCGCAATGATGCTCAGGAGCACCGCCACCGTGACATAGAACCGCGGCGTGGTGTGCAGGATGGGGTCGAGGAGAATGGCGTCCTCAGTCAGCGTACATTCAGGCTGCTTGGCAGACGATGTCACACTAGTTTCCCTCACGCAAGTAGATGACTTTCGGTTCGGTTCCCAGGTCCTCGAGGAGTTTGAACGCTCTCTGGCTGTTGGCGAGCTTGGACACCTCGCTTTCGGGGTTGTCCAGGTCACCGAACACCATGGCATCGGTCGGGCAGGCCTCCGCACAGGCACTTATGTACTCTCCGGGTCGGAGAGGCCGATTCTCGGCGCGGGCCTTGTCGCGGGCGTTCTGGAGGCGGTGATGACACAGCGTGCACTTCTCCACGACACCCTTGGGCCTCAAGGAAACGTCGGGGTTCAGGTGCTTGGCCAAGGGTTCAGGCCATTGCGGAGTAGTCCAATTGAAATACCGGGCGGTGTACGGACAGGCCGTCGTGCAGTAACGACAGCCGATGCATCGGCTGAAAATCTGCCCGACGATGCCCTCCTCGCTCTTGAATGTGGCACCCACGGGACAGACCTTGACACACGGTGGGTGGTCGCAGTGCAGGCAGGGGCGCGGCAGGAGGCGATCGATCGCCTTGGGCCTTTCGCCTTCGCCGGCGAAGGGGATCATCTCCATCCACGTGTAGTTCCTGCCCTTATTCGCGTCGTCCATCCCGGTGGGAGGCAGGTTGTTCTCCGCCTGGCACGCGGTGACACACCCTTGGCACGCGGTACAGCGGTCCAGGTCGATCGTCATGCCCCATCTGGCCATTCAGGTTTTCTCCTTGGCGTCGCTGTGCATCAGGCTACACCTTGCGAATCGATACGCGCGTCGAAGTCCACAACGATGCACCTGTCAGCGGATCACTCCGCACTTCCACGAGTTCTGCGGGGTTCGCGCCGACACCCCTGCACCAGCGCCCACCCGTCTTACGCCCGAATCCGAAGGGCACTGCCACAACGTCTTGCATGACCCCCGCATAGATTTTCACGGGAAGGACCAGGCTGCCGAACGGCGAACGCACTTCCACACGGTCGTTGGATTCGATCCCCATGTGCTCGGCGGTCTCCGGGTGCATCTCTATCCACGTTCGCCATTTCTCAAACATGTAGGCGCCCGCGATATCGTTCAGCCAAGGCAGGTTGGGGCTTGACACTCCGACGAGATTGGGCAGGTCGTACACGTACAGTTCGTAGGGATAGGTCGCGTCGCGCACGCGCTCTTCCGCGCGGCAGTCAGGCAGGCAGCGCCGGTCTCCGTCCAAGCCCTCGGTCCCGGGAATCCCCTCGAACGACCGGGCCAGATAGGCCGAACTGAACGCGAACTTCCGCGAAGGCGAGCGGAAGACGCGGTCCCATTCGCGGCGGAAGTAGATGGGGTCCGTCCATCCGCCGCCGGCGAGAACATCGCGCTTGAAATCGCTGAACTTCTCCGCGAAAGGCGCCCGCCATCCGCGACTCTCCAGCAACTGTGCCCAGTTTTCCTCGTTCGCCGGGCCGAATGCGGCGCCCTTGCCGGTATCGAACAACTCACGACACACGGCGTCGACCGCCTGCTCGGAATCGGACCAGGGGAGGGCAGCGGCGATCGTCCCGCCAACCCGCGACGCGACCGACCGCAGGCAGGCGTACGGATCGATCATCCCCGGCGGCGGAGGCATCGCGGGACGCGAAACGGTGACCACCCGATGACCCTTCAACGTGTGACCTACGTTGAAATCCCAACGGTGCAGGCCGTGCAGAGACGGCAGAATCAGGTCGGCGTGGCGGTTGCTGTCGTTGTGGTACCCGGAAAAAGCGACGACGAACGGCACGGCCGACAGCGCCGCACCGAACCGCGCACCATCCGCCAACGAAAACACAGGGTCCGCATCGGCGAGTACCAGCATCTCGGGACGGTACGGCCTACCGCTCTCGATGGCGTCGGCGAGGAGGTCCACCGCGTTGTCACTCAGCCTTCGTTTCGATAGCGGACCGTCCAGCGGTGTCGCGGACAGGTTGCGTTTCGCGATCTCGTCAAGCTGGGGTTCTTGCCGCAGCAGAGACATCTCTTGGAACACGGTGATTCCACCGGGAACGTCGATGCTGCCGACCAGCGCGTTGAGACAGTGGATGGCCATCCGATCGTACGTAGCCATGGCGCCGCAACCGCCTCCGTCGAAGCCCAGCGCGACGGCGGGCGTGTTCGAGGCGAACTCGCGCGCAACCCTGTAGACGGCGCCTTCGGGCACTCCGGTGACAGCCTCGACCGCACGGGGCGAGAAGTCCCGCAGCACCGCGCCACGGAAACCGGTGTGGCTGACACCCTCCGCGTTGACCCAATCATCAAACCCGAATCCATGACGCTCGACAAAACCGCGATCGTGCAGGCCTTCGCGCAGAATGACGTGCGCGATCCCCATCGCCAGTGTTCCCTCGGTGCCGGGGCGAATGGGGAGCCACTGGTCCGCCTTGGTTGCGGTCAGCGAGAGACGTGGCTCGACGTGCACCCACTTGGGACGAAAACCGGGGCGCCCGCGCCGGAAATCGGCAAACGCCCGCGCCGCCTGTTCCGCGGACCAGTGCGCGTCCAACCAGCCGCTGGAGAAACTCAACACGTAC
The DNA here is from genome assembly GCA_029260255.1 of Phycisphaerae bacterium. Taxonomy (GTDB): domain Bacteria; phylum Planctomycetota; class Phycisphaerae; order UBA1845; family UBA1845; genus OFTM285. The sequence continues at coordinate 4,342 of JAJDDR010000587.1, read as the reverse complement.
GCCGCGTCGGCTAGATCATATCCGATACGCTGGCGGACGCCGTGCGTCGCCAGCACGGCGGGCATGGTGCCCAGGTTGTCATCGGGATGGGCATCGATCAGATTCGGCGTGCCGTAGCTCTCCGCAAAACGGCGCCACGCTGCCTGCATCAATCCGCGGTCACGGCCGAGGACGACACACAAGGTCTGCGGGCCGGGCTTTTCCCGAACCAACGTAAGTTTGTCGGCGATGATGCCCGCCGCGGTGTCCCAGTCGATTTCCTTCCACTGACCGGATCCGCGCTCACCGACGCACCGGAGAGGACGCAGCAGGCGGTCGGGGTTGTACACGTCCTGCAACACGGCGGAGGCGCGGGAGCAGATCCCGCCCCGATTGACCGGATGGTCCGCGTTTCCCTTGACGCCCACCGCACACCCATGGACCACTCGAACCTTCAGACCGCAACCGCCCGGACACATCGGACATATGACGTTGACATAGCGCTCGCGCGGTTCGCCGTCTTCGCCCGCGGCATACTCGATGAACCACGAACGCGGCGCCGCCGAGACGCCGGTGGCAGTACCGAAAGCGGCACCCATCGCGGCTAGAAAATCGCGACGATCCAGTTCCAACCAGTCCTTCATAATTGCGCTCGCCTTTCTCAGCGTCAGAGAGGCTTCATCGTGTCTTGAACCGAGGCGATCAGAAACTTCATCTGGACCGGCTCGAATCGCTCCTGGCCCTGCTCGATCATCAGGGCTTCTGTCTCGTATTCGTACGAAAGTACGGCATCGACGGTCAGGCGGGAGGCCTTGATGTCACGGAAGGAGATTTCCAGCTTGCGTGTCTCGCCGGGCTTGATCCGCGTGTCGCTGCGCACGCGCGCAGCCTCGATGAACACCCTGTGCTCTTCTTGGAGCACTCGCCCGGATTTGTCCTCCATGACCGCCTGGAACGGGATGATGCGCTCATCCACGGGCTTCGCCCCGTCGCGAATCGTGACCACGAGTTCGGCTCGGCGCATCGGCAATCCCGTGGGGAAGCAGTGCCCGCTCCCTTTGTTCTTGACCGACACATAGACCCACGCCCGGTCGCCGAACCACTCGTAGCCGGTCAGCTTCAACTCGACGGCGCCGCGAACGCGCTCGATGTCATGTGAGCCCGAGATGTTGTGGAGGTTGACCGACGTCGGGGTGTCGCGCTTGACCCCAAGCGCGACGACGCGGCCTTCGACGAGGGGCATGTGGCAATCCTGACACTGCTTGCCGCGTTTGGCGTAGGGACTCGCCTTCCACTCGCTGTAGGTTCCCAGCACGGTCAATCCGTTCGCGTTGCGGTATTCGTGGCAGGGCGCACAGAACTCGGAACGCGTGTGCAGCTGCGAATCTTGGACTTCGTGCGCGGGCGATTGCGCGTGACGCAACGGTCCGTGCTTGCTTCCGCCCACCGTCAAGCGAAACGGATCGGACGAATCGCTCAGGTCGACGGCGTTGACGCTGTGACAAAAATCACAGGTAACGCCCTCGGCGGTAACCGCGTTCTTGACGCCGAAGTCGCCGCCGTGACGAACGGTCGGTGCGTGACAGGACAAGCACGCACGCGCTTGCTCCTCGCCATACCGCTCGATGCTGCGCCGATATCGCGCCTGAAACACGCCGTTGGACCACGACATCGCGTGGAGCGAGTGCTGCCACACCGCGTGAATCGCCTGATGACACTCGCCGCACACTGCCGATGACGTCCAACCTTCTTTGTTGACCTTGGGCAACTCGTCTGCTTGGGTGGCGACGGTCTGCGCCAATTGGCCCATCGCGGGTGGCAAATCACACACCCACACCACCGACATGATTGCGATGCACAACCGAGTACGCCATCTTGACACGTTCCTTGGCGAACGGTCCAGGAGGTCTAACGCCGACACTACACCTGCGGATACCATAAACCTCTCCACCGTTAAGATCACGCTGACCTGTCCCGAACGCCGACGCGAACCGACGCACGATCTGCATTTCACGTGCCAATACAACTATTACGCTGTCGAATCAAACAGGTCGCTTGAAGCGTCGGCAAAATCTCCTCGGGCGTCAATCTACTCCAACCGCTTTGCGGCGGCCTCCTGCCCCGTCGGCGATTGCGCCCGGCGGACGCTATCACGACGGTGGGGAGATTATCACGCCGGGACGCGTATGGCATCAAGATCCGGTAGCGTTTTTTCCCATCGAACCTGTCGATGCGAACGAGCACCATTTCCGGTCAGATCAGTGAACCGTGCAGCGCGTACACCAACGCCGCCACATCGATGTTCTACCGCGGTTCTTGCCAAAAGGCGATGAGTTTGCCGGCCTGCCCGGTTGACAGAATCGAAGGGAGGAGCGGCGACCCCGTTGGTGCCGCCGAACCGGACCGAACTCGAGTAACCCTGCCACCACGGATCGGATACTCGCATGCCGAGCGGCGCTGCCGAGTCGTTTGGGCGGCGCGCCATCGGCCTCGCCGGGGTACTCATGGAGTTGTCAGACGCCGGAAGGCGAAGTAGACTACCGCGAGGTATGGCTGAGCGCAGGCTGCTTTGCGCTTTACGGTTCAATCTTGTTAAGGAAAAAACCATGACCTCTCGACTGGCGTTCGTGTTGGCGATTGCGTGCTTGGGTATTGGCGTCGCGGTGTGGCATCCGCCATCGACCGCCGTTGCGAGCGACGGCGTCGCCCCGGTGGTTGGGACGTTGATGACCACGGTGGCCGCGGCGGATGACGAGTCCGGTTATGCCTACGTGGGTTCCAAGAAATGCAAGAAGTGCCATATCGCCCAACACAAGAGCTGGGCGGTGACGCAGATGGGGCAGGCCTTCGACACACTCAAGCCCGGTCAAGCGAAGGAATCGAAAGAGAAGTTCAATCTGGACGTCAGCAAGGACTACACGCAAGACGCGAAGTGCCTTAAGTGCCACACGGTCGGCTTCGGGAAAGCCGGCGGCTACGTCATCCCGAATCCCGACGACAAGAAATCCGTGCGGCGGGCCAAGAACCTCGAAAGCGTTGGGTGCGAGTCTTGCCACGGACCGGGCAGCGAGTACGTCAAGGTCTTCAAGGAGATCATGGACACCAAGCGCAAGTACAAGGTCGAGGAGCTGCGCGCCGTGGGCCTGCGCGAGGTGAACGAGGCCGTCTGCAAGACGTGCCACAACCCGGATAGTCCGACCATCAACGAAGGGGATGCGTTCGACTACGAAAAACGCAAGGCAGAAGGGACGCACGAGCACCGTCCACTCGAACAACGCGAGGAGTGATGACGGGGACCCGCCGGTTGACTCGTGCTGCGGCGCTCGTTGTGGGCTCGCAGGCGTCGGTAAAACACGGCCGGGTTACGAATGTTCCGTCGTGGCAGTTCAGGCACACCTCGCTCGATCCGGTGGGCTGATCGGGCCGAGCATCCGGCGTTGCGGACTGATAGGTTTGGCAGAATGCCTGCGCGTTGGCCCGGTTCCACAGCGGACTCATTCCGCTCGAATGATGGGCGCGTGACAAGAAATGGACACGCGGCTTTCCGGCACGGCGTGGACCGCCCCCGGTCCGCCCGCCGACAGGTCGCGGACGGTATTGGCGATGCTGGTCTGAGCCAACGCCTCCACTCCCACTCCAAGGAGAAGCACAGCCCCAAGAGCAGCGTCTCGACGCAGCGACGTCATGGTGTCACTCCGTCCGATCCGATACGGCGATCGGCGTAGTCGAATACCTGAACTCGCCTGTTGTAGGTATCGCACACCCCAATGCGGTCATGGGCGTCAACGAACACGCCGGAGGGCAGCCGGAACTGCCCCGGGCGCGGATCACATTGGAGCAGGTCGCGGATGTGACAAACCCGATCACGTGGAAGACGTGGAGACACGGGCCTCATACGCGGCCTGATCGAACGATGCGAATACCACCAGGATCGCAATGAAGCATCATACGCGAGTCGATGACGGATGGCTGCCGCCGCGGGTACTTCCTATGGCTCGAGTTCCCGCCTCGCGGCCTACCAAACGGGGTCGGGAGTCGTTTTGTGACGCGGACACCCTCCGCACACCAGCGCGGGCGTTTGCGGGGGCACTCCACAGCGCGCGGCGCTTTTTCGCTTGGCGATACACTACTTTCCTTCGAGCCAGTTTGGTCCCCAGTGGACGTCGACGACGACCGGAACGTCGAGCGGGATGGCGGTACACATCTTGTCGCGGATCATCTCCGCTTCGGCTTCGACGTGACGCTCGGGCATCTCGAAGACCAATTCATCGTGGACCTGGATGAGCATCTTCGAGGGGCGCCCTTCAGTCTTGATGACGTGGTGAATGTCGAACATGGCACGTTTGATGAGATCGGCGGCGCT
>JAJDDR010000586.1 GCA_029260255.1 Phycisphaerae bacterium | reverse complement strand
CCAGCGCCCAAACTCGCCGTATTATATTGGCCCATGCGTAGAATCCTCGACATCGTCGGTACGCGCGTGGCACTCTTCGCCACCGTCGCCTGGCAGCTATGCATTGCACCCGTCTGGGTGTCGACGCCGGGCAGCGGCACCGAGTGCGAAGCCGCTGCGGCAACCTGCGTTATGATGACCTGCACGCAGTCCCCATGCCGCGCGGCCACCGCGGAACTGCGGTCCGCGTGCATCATGAACTGCCGCACCGACTGCGAAGGCCGATGCGAACGCATCGAAAAGGACCCCGGAAACAAGAACGAACCAATCAAACGCGTGCTCCAACTGCAGGCGGCACCCTTTGTTTCCCCCGTGCTCACGGCGGCCCGGAATCAACCGGCGCCCTGGTTCCTCGACACACCGGCACAGCCCGACATCGATCGTATACGCACGGTGGTCCTGATCATGTGATTCACTCCGTTTCATCCGATTGGCCGCTTCGCCGGCGCTTCTCGGGCGTTCGTTACGCCCCGCGGGCGTCGCGGTGAAAACCGACATTCATGATGAAATGGAGATTCAAGTGATACTCATGATGAAACCAGTCATTAACCTTGGCTTGGCCCTCGCGGGCGCCGCAGCCATCATGGTCGCCAACGACACCGCGCCGAACGCCGGCGCGCCGTGCGCCAAGGCGACCGTGACTTGCGCGAAAGCCTGCGACAAGCCGTGCGACGTACCGGGTGACAAGCCCTGTGGCAAATCGTGCGACAAGCCGTGCGATAAGCCCTGCGACAATCCCGGCGACTGCGTCAAGTGCCCCAACGGCACCTGGTGCTGCAAGGACAACGGCGGACAGATGCGCTGCCAACGCCTCGGCGAGAACGGCAAGTGCGTGCCCTGCCCACCCGAGGACTGCAAGCCGGGCGACTGCCTCGAGCGGTGCAAATCCGGCAAGTGTCCAAAGTCCGCAACGCGCGTGACTACCGCCAAGTGGGCCGCGACCGGCCTGTGGAACGTCGGCGCCAAGAGCCCGTGCGTAACCACCGCCGCCAAGAGCCCTTGTGCGACCACCGGTGCCGGACCGGCCAAGTGCGGCTCCAACCCGAGTTGCTGCTCCAAGGCGGCCGCGACCAAGAAAGCGGACTAACCCGGCTCGATCGACAGTCGATCGACCAAGGCTGATGCCGTAACGACCGATCGCCCGGCGAGGCCATCGCCCCGCCGGGCGATCCTCTTACACCCCCCGCGCAGTCCCCCCCCGGCCTGCAAACCCAATGAAGCGTCACCCCTTGCGGGCGGCGTGAGCGAAGCAACCCGTCCCGTAATGCCAGCCGTTACGATCTCCCCCGCAGCAATAACGGCGATCCCCAAGACGACACGCCCGGTTGAAATCAACCCTGCAACTCGTGTATCGTGGTGACCTGACATGCACCTGGATTCCACCGGAAGGGAAAAGTCCATGACCAAGACGATTTGCCTCGCTCTGGCCGTCGCCTGCCCGGCGCTCTCGACCACACCGTCCGCCCACGCCCAGTGGTCCGACGACCCGACCGTCAACCTCGCCATCGCGGATCGAAGCGGCGAACAGGTGCAGACGAAAATCGCCCCCACCGTGGACGGCGGCGCCTACGTCAGTTGGTTCGACAACGCCACCGGCGGCTACGACGTGTACCTTCAACGACTCGACGCCGACGGCATCGAGCAGTGGGCGCACAACGGAGTACTCGTCGCCGATCGCTCGTTCAGCTCGACGCAAGACTATGGTCTTTCGATCGATGCGACGGGCAACGCGCTGCTCGCGTTCCGCGACACCCGCACCGGCTCCACGCAGATCACCGCCGCTCTCGTCACGCCCGACGGCGTGCTCGCCTGGGGCACCCCCGGCGTCCAACTGACCACCGGCGGTGCCTTCGTCGCCGCACCCAAGATCACCGGCACCACCGACGGACACATCGTCGTCGCCTGGACCAACAACTCCGACACCAGATTGCAGAAGCTCGACGCGACGGGCGCACCCCAGTGGACTCCGGGCGTGACCATCAGCGACACCGGCGGCGGAAGCTTCTCCGCCAGCGACCTCCACGAGTCGAACAACGGAAGCGTCATCGTCTCGATGGTCCTCGGATTCGGCGGCCGCCTGTACGCCCAGAGGGTCTCCGCAACGGGCTCGTTCGTCTGGGATTCGTCGCCCATCAACATCTTCAACAACGGAAACCTCCAGTTCGGCAACTTCCCCACGTTCGTTACCGACGGCAGCGGCGGCGCCGTCTTCGCGTGGTACACCTCCAGCCCCCTCCAATGCTCCGTGCAGCACATCCTTGCCGACGGAACCGAGCAGTTTCCACACAACGGCGTCGTCACCTCGACGCTCAACTCGCAATTCCGCACCGGCCCCGGCGTCGCCTACAACCCCACCACCGCCGAGGTATTCGTATCCTGGATCGAAACCAACACGCTGCAATCACGCCACGGCGTCTACGCCCAAAAAGTGTCGTCCGACGGCACGCGCCAATGGACCGACACCGGCCGCGTCATCGTGCCGGTCGGAGATCGCGAACAAACCCAGGCAAGAACGCTCGCCTTCAACGACGGCGCCATGGTCTTCTGGGTTGAAACTCAGAGCTTCGGAAACCAACGCGTCCGCGCGACGAGACTCGATTCCGCCGGCAACAACGCCTGGCCCGAGGGCATCATCGACCCCTCGTCCATCCTGGCCTCCAAGTCTCGGCTCGCCGCGTCGCTCAGCGCCAACAACGAGGCCCTCCTCGCCTGGCGCGACGGCCGCAACGACGCCGGGGATATCTACGGACAAAACCTCCACGGCGACGGCTCCATGGGCACCGGGTCACTCGGCGACTTCGACGGTGACGGCGACGTAGACCTCTTCGACTTCGAGCAATTCGCCCCCTGCCAGACCGGCCCCGGCGGAAGCGCCGCCCCCCCCTGCGACGTCTTCGACTTCAACGCCGACAACGACGTCGACTTCGCCGACTTCTCCCACTTCCAACGCGCCTTCACCCCCTGACTGCAATGTAGCCTCGCCCCTTCTTGTGGGCGGCGGGGTGGCCCACGCTTGCGTGGGCATGTTTCGACCACTTCCGACGCGCCCACCGCGTGCCCCATTCCTACGCAGCAAGCGTGGGGGACAGCAGCACGCGCATCTCACTCCGCACACCGGCACTGCGCGCACCGAGCGCATACCTCGCCACCCGTCATTCCGAGCGCCGCGAGGAATCTGGCCCCGAACGACCAACAAGGACAGCGCTCCCCAACCGCCAGCCGATTCCCCTCAGCCCCAACGGGGCGCCAGTCAATAGCGAAGGGCGTCAGCCCTGGCGTTCCCCAGCGCCCCACAACCCCAGCCCCGGCAGGGGCGGCAGACAGCAAGAGACGCGGTTGACCTGTTTCAGCGGAGACAGCGCCTGCGACACCATCAACATCGACGCCGGAGGTGCCTTCGGCGCCTGCGCCCCGGATGGGTTCTGCAACGTCCACGATGCCAATCGGGCGCTAACCTGCTTTGCGGGAGCCAATTCGTGCTCGTGCGCGGGCGGAGCGGCGCCGGAGTTTGGACCACTGGTCGTGGATCACGCCGGCCTCACGCTTACGCCGAGTCGACGATCCGCGCGCCCGGGGGAGACTGTTCAAGTCCGCGCGTTCATAGACGCGCCGCTCGAGGCGCTTCAAAGCTACCAGCTTCACGTCGGCACGAGCGGCGGACGCCGGGGGCGTCTCGAACTGATCGCCATCGAGGATCGGAAGGACTTCGTCTTCCAGGGGTCGGCCGACGTGTTCGACGCTTACAACGTGGAAAACGCCCAGATGCTCGCCGGACTTGAACACGGCGACGTCGCGGTCGCACCGGAAACCTATCTGGCCACGTTCACGTACCGCGCGTCGCCCGACGCTGTCGGCACGTTCGTGATCGATGTCGCGTACGACGAGGACAACGGCGACCAGACGTTTCTGATCGGCGCTGAGCAGACTGACAAGATTGAGGTCACTCACACGCATCCGGCCGTGATCACCGTGGCCGGTGACCGTTCCGAGGGTACTCGGTAACACGGATATTCAGGGCGGGGCGGGCACCCCGCTCACCTCGCTCTCGCGATCTCTTGCGCGAGCGCATCATTCTCCGCAGGCAAGGACAAGGTGACGGGTGGATCGCAAGGCGTTGACCGCACGGCTCAGCGCACCGAAGCCGTCGGCTGAGATCGTCTCGGTCGCGATGACGATCGCGCGATGGAATCTGAGGGATTGGCCATCGAGACTCACCGATTGCGACGCGCGACCCCAAGTGCCCTCCGCGGGCGGGAGGGACGCGGGTGAGACCGAGGTCCACCAGGTATCGGGGAACTCGACGGTCACGTCGATGTCTTCGTGAACGCGTCCGCCCAAGTAGACGTCACTGTGGCGCAGCGTGCGGTCGAGCGGCAGGTGGAAGCTGTTCAGGAACGCTGGTCCATCCCCGAACTTGAGCACGTGGTGGCGGTCGTACTTCTTCAAGTTGGCCTTGGAGACGACGTTGGCGGTGGCCTTGAACGAGTCGTCGGACAGCGTGACGACGGAGTGACTGTCGACGTCGAAGTCAGTGAGGACGCGGGCGACCATCTTCTCAATGAGCGATTTCTGTTTTTCGGCGGTTTCCAGCCCGGCCGGATCGTAGAAGGCGCCGGTCAGATGAATGCGTAGCTCGCCGGTTGCACGGGCAGTCTTGTCGATGGCGATTTTTCCGGTGATGCGGAGATCGCTGGGGTCACGCTCGCCGCGTGCGTACAGGTAGGTTTGGTGAAGGCGGCGATTCGCATCGAGCGTGAGAACACGGTGTCGTCCCCAGACGCCGGGGTTCTTGATCATGCCCAGCCGGGGATGGACGTAGACCGCACCCTGCGGGAGATCGACCTGCACGAGCGCGGCGGCGAGGGCTGACCCGGTGGGGGCGATCTGATCGGATTCGTTCCAGGCGGCGGCATCCACGCCGACGGCCGGGCGAGCGTCGTAACCGAGCGAACGCAACGCGGCTAGGAGGAGCGTGGCGGATTCCAATGTGTTTCCGTAATTGGCGTTCAGAACGTCTCCGGCTTGCCGGCAGGCGAGACCGCGCATGGCGCGCGATGATGAGACGAAGTTGAAGGAGTTGCTCAGCTTCGTGGCGAGCTTGCGAACGCGCTCGACGGGGTCGCGCTCGTTTTCGACGGCGGTATCTGTGAAACTCTTGATCGAGTTGTTGATCGCGGCGCTGCGGTCGACGCTGTCGATGATGCGCGACGCCCACGTTGTGCTATCCGGGCAGGTGGTGAATCGCAGACGGGGGGAGCGACGCCGCCACGGCAGGGAACGGGGTTGGCCGCGGTCGCCTTGGAGTGCCTTGGCCGTCCAGGTGCAGGTGGACGTCGCACCGCTGCCGGTCGCGGCGTGGTTTTCGTCGACCGTGACGCCCGGGGCACGGTCGAGTCGGTGGTTCACGGTGACATTGCTTGGCACAGTAATGGACACGACGCGTTCGACCACGGGATAATCGTCGTCCAATCGAATGTCGGCGTCGATCCACGGCAGGTCGTTCGGGGGCGTGACAATCTCGTAATCGAGTTCGAGGATGACGCCGGGCTCGATGCCACCGAAGGACACGACCATCTCGCGCCAGTCGGCGTATTCGGGCCAGCCGCCGACGTCGTCGGGGCCGACAATGTTGAACGAGTAATCGGGCACGGGCAAGACGCTTCCGTCGGGGAGGGTGGCCTGCGCCTTGTGAAAGATCAGCTTGTCGCGGTCGTTCAGGTAGCCGATGCGGGGGTCGCCGAACCGCCCGATGGGACGCGTGTTCAGGATCTTGACGCGATAGTGGTTCCGCTGATGCACGGTGCCGTCGTGATCGAGCGTCCAATGCTGCTTCCAATGGAGGATGACGGCATCGTCGTTCGGTGCCGACATCGCGCGGTCCGAATTCAACGCGGCGTTCTGAGCGGCGGCGGTGGAAACGGCGCAGCCAACCGCAAACGTGATCGCCACGCCGGCGGCGAGCAGCGCACTCAGCCGGATCTTCATTTCGTTCATTTGCATCGTGTGGTTCCTTGTTCCCGACGGGTGGAGTCGTTCCTCGCGATGCCCGCCGACTCTTGCCTCATCTTCCGGACGATTCACCCGAGCCGGGCTTGCCGGTCGCATGCGCGTCCGCAGCATCGGTACCGCTACGGCGGCAGACGATCCACTCGGCGCTCAGTTCGTTCATCGTGTCGACGGCCCGTTTGTAGTCGGGGTAGTCGTCCGCTGAGAGCGTCCCGCTCTTCAGGGTGAATGTGAAACGGTACGTAAGCGCGCCGTCGCCGGTCTCGGCGCCAAACGTCAGCGCGCCGCCCGCGGAGTCGAGCGTCTTCGGCTCGGGCAGGCTTACCACCTCCCAGCCATCCGGGAGCTTCAGCGTCTCCTCATAGCGAAGCTGCCGCGTGGCCCAGAAGTGTATGCCGTACTTGCGTTCCTTGGAGTCCCCGGGCTTCATGAACGTCGCGCGAAAGAAGCCGTTCAGTGGATGAGACATGAGGGGCAGTTGGAACACCAGCATCCCGTCACCGCCGGCGGCGTAGCTTTCGGCGACGATGTCCATCTCGGCGAAGGCGTCACGCGTGTAGTCGTACGGATCGATCACGTTCAGCGATTCGATGCGGGCGGTGGGTGCTATACTGAGTTCGTCCTCGAAGCGTGCCGGGCGATCCGAAACCGGGATTCCGTTGACCGCGCGGCGGAAGCGCCCGCCGGCGGCACCGTGGAGGTCGTAGCCAATGTTGGTCGTGAGCGTACCGTCTTCGTGGATTTCACCCTTGCTGCGTACACTCCGCATGTTGTATTCGGGCTCGTAGTGCGGTGAGAGCGACTGGTCCACACCTTCGGGCGTGCCGTAGACGAGACCTTGACGGTCTTCGAAGCTGGACCAGAGCCCGCGCATGAGCGGCACCCACGTCGGATCGATATCGAGAAATGAACCGTCCTTGTTGCGGATGACGGTGACGGTGTGATTGAACTGGTCGGCGGGAATGCGCTCGACGCGCGAGCCGGCCATCGTAAGGGCCGCGTACGCCTCGTGCCCGAGAACGCGGAGCATGGTGACGGCCATGCCGGCTTTGTCCTTGCACACGCCGCCGCGGTCGCGGAACGTCTTGGCGCTTTCGTGTAGCGTGTAGCCCTCGCACGCGCCGCCCTGTTTGGTGCCGTAGTAGCGGATGTTGTCGGCGACCCAGTGGACGACGGCCGCGATTTTCTCCTCGTCGGTCTTCAGATCGTCGGTGAGCTCGGCGACCTTGGCGCGGATCGCGTCGTCGGCGTCGAACTGCGATTCGTTCACCTCGTAGAACCAGCGCGACTTGCCGTGCCAATCACCGAGGGTGGCCATGACGAGCTTCGGGACACAGTCGTCGAGGGCGACCATGCGTGGCTCGCGTTTGACGGCGGGCACGTCTTCGGCCGTCCATGTGTAGATGTGATAGTCGCCATCGAACCACAGTGACGATTTGAGCGCCCCGTTGTACACGCCGTACTGGACGGGCATGTCCTTGGGCATGTGGACGGAGTAGCGTTTCTTGATGATCGGGTGGTCGCCCTGGAAGAGCGTTACCTCGTACCAGTGGCCTGCCATCGGCGGAACCAACTCGGGACCGGCTGATCCGCCGGCGCTGCCGCCGCCCGAGTCGGCGAGGTACGCGATATTGAATCCTATCTTGCTGGTGCGAATCTCGAGTGCGTCGCCGACTTCGAGTCGCGGCACGCCCAGGATTTGCTGCTGGTTGCCCCAGTAGATCGCGTGTTGTGGGGCGGGTTGGGTGATGAGTTCATCGAGGCTGACGACTGCGACGCTCTCGTCCTTTCGGTGGACGCGGACGGACTTGATCGTGGTGCGGTAGGTGTCGGGGTCGAACTCCCAGCGGAGCACGGACTTGGAGCGGGCGCCGGCATCGGTCAGGATCTTGATGACCTGACACGCTTCGGTGGTCGCCAGCCCGCCCCGTTGAACGTAGACGTCGGCCTCGTCGAGAACGTAGACGAAATCGGCGCCGTCGAAGTCATCCTGGTCGCCTGCGGCGGCAATCATGGTCGCGATCTCGTCGGCGGACACAGGTCGCGGTGCGTCGGCGAGCGCCGCGACGGATGAACAGGCCATCGCGCCGGCGAACAGTACAAACCGAACATGCTCTTTCGTAGTCATCATGGCAATCGTCCCATCGCTCGTTTGCGAGATACTCGGCCGCCGCCCACCCGACGCGGATGAGGTTCTGTGACCGCCCACTCTAGCAACCTGGAGCGAAACGATCCAGTCGCCGCGAAGAGGCTACCGGGTGTGACCAGCAATTGTGGCATGCCAAGGGTAGGGCGGGTTCCACCCGCCTTCTTGCACCATTGCGGCGGGTAAAACCCGCCCTACCCAATGCGGCCGAGGCACCCTGCCACAAGGAATGGTCACACCCGAGGCTACCGCCGTGTGAGGCAATTGCATCTCACGTCGACATCAACCCTGATCGATGGCTCGCGAGAAAACCTCCACCAGGCGGTCCCTCCCTGATCGACCGGCAGCAACCGAGTCAATCGCCTCAAACATCTCATCATTGTCAAACACCGGCGCGTACCCGTTTTGCTCAAGAAACAGCTTTGCGGCGAGAAAACCCACGCGTTTGTTGCCGTCAATGAAGGGGTGTTTGCATACGAGGAAGAAGCAGTAGGCCGCAGCTTTTTCCGCAGCAGTTGGGAAACGCTCGACGCCAAACACAAAGGTCTTTGGCTGCTCAACGCACGATTCAAGGCCGCCTTCGTTCAGCAGCCCGGCGAGGCCTCCGAAACGTTCGAGGCTCAGTTGGTGGAGTTGAAGAACGTCGTTCAGAGAAAGGTAGTTCCAACGCTTCGAAGGCACTTAGCAGTCTGTCGGACTTGGAGTCCGCGTTTTCGACGCGTCGATCTGTCTCCGCTTGCACAGACTCGTCGAACGGATGATCGCGGGGGGTTTGATGATTGAGTTTCGGCGGCGGCTTGTTGGCTGGGATTGAATCGGAGT
>JAJDDR010000585.1 GCA_029260255.1 Phycisphaerae bacterium | reverse complement strand
TCGAGCGCGTCGACGACGAGTACGGTCTCGACATCCCCCAGTTGTACATCGTCAACATCTCGCTGCCCGAAGAGGTCGAGAAGGCCCTCGACACGCGCACCAGCATGGGCGTGATCGGCGACATGGGGCGCTTTCAGCAGTATCAGATGGGGCAGGCGATGACGGCCGCGGCGGAGAACCCCGCCGGCGGCGGAGCGTCCGAGGGGATGGGTCTGGGGATGGGCTTCGCCATGGCCAACCAGATGATGCAGGGTGCCGGACAAGCCGGCGCCCCCGGCGCGATGATGCCTCCCGCTCCGCCGGCGGCCGCCTGGCATTTGGCGATCAACGGGCAAACACAGGGACCGTTCAACGCGGCGCAGATGGTGAGCGGCATCGCCCAGGGCAAGATCACGTCGACGACCGCGGTCTGGACCGCCGGGATGAGCGGATGGACGCCGGCCGGTGAGGTTCCGCAGTTGGCCGGGCAGTTCGCCGCCGCGCCTCCTCCGCCTCCGCCCGCGACGTGAGTGCCGGGGTACTGACACATGCCGAACCAGCCACCACCGATGCCGCCGGCGGCGACGCAAGATCTCGAGTCGCAAGCGAGGGTCTTTCCCTGCGAGCAATGCGGCGCGGACCTCACGTTTCACATCGGGGTGCAGAGCCTCAAGTGCCCCTACTGCGGGCACGTCAAGCCGCTCGACACCGAAGGCGTCGAAGCGGTCGGCGAGCGTGATCTTCAGGCGATGCTGACCCGGGTGGCCGAGCGCCGCGGGGAGAATCGCAACGACGCAGCCGACTTTCGTGAGGTGTCCTGCGAATCGTGCGGCGGCACCGTTCGCTTCACCGGGACGCTGACGAGTTCGGAGTGCGCGTACTGCGGGGCGCCCCTGCAACTCGACAACGTCCACGACGCGCCGAATCGCGTGCCCGCGGACGGCGTGCTTCCGTTCATGATCGATCGCGACAAGGCCCGCGGCAACCTCGGGGCATGGGTCCGCTCGCGCTGGTTCGCGCCGAATGCGTTCAAGGCGCGCGGTGTACAGGGGCGTTTCAACGGCGTGTACCTGCCTTATTGGACCTTCGACTCGATGACCACGACACGATACAGCGGCCAGCGCGGCGAGCACTACACCGTGACGGTTGGGAGCGGCAAGAACAGACGGACCGTCACCAAGACCCGCTGGTATCCGGCGTCGGGGACGTTTCAGCGGTTTTTCGACGACGTCTTGATCGTCGCGGCCACCGGGCTGCCCGAAAAGCGCATCGCCGCGTTGGAGCCCTGGCCGCTGGCGCAGTGCGTTCCCTTCACTCCGCAGGTGTTGGCCGGTTTCCTCGCCCGCACCTACGACGTACCGCTCGACGAAGGATTCACCCTGGGCAAGTCGCGTATGGACGGAGCCCTCGAGGTCGAGGTCCGCGAGCGCATCGGTGGTGATACGCAGATCGTCGACTCGATCAACTCGCGCTACGACGCGGTGACCTATAAGCACCTCCTTCTTCCGGTGTGGATGCTGGCCTACCGCTACGGCGAAAAGTCATATCAGGTGGTGGTGAACGCCGGCACGGGCGAGGTTCAGGGAGATAGGCCGTACAGTTGGATCAAGATCGCACTGGCGGTTATCGGCGGCGCGATCGCCGCGGGGGTCATCGCGTGGTTCGTTTCCCAGTCCGGCGGCGGATGAGCACCACCGCGAGTATTCAGGTTCAACCGCTCCGCATTGCTAGCCGAAGTGAGAGGTGGGTTGATCGCGGAGGTTGGGCTGACAACATGGCATCCGAATCGAAATCACGAGCAACACTCCTCCGGTCCGTTCGGGCCGACGAAGCCGAGATCAACGCGTTGTTGGACGCCATGGATGCGACGCCCGCCGACGGCGGCGAGTCGAAACGTACGAGCGAGCGGTTTTCGTTCCGGCGAAACGCGTGCGTTGTCCACGTTCAACAGCCCGGGGCGGCCGAATCGGCCGCCTACCAGGCGGCGACGCGGAACCTCAGCGCCGGGGGCGTGGCGTTCCTGCACGGCGGCTTCGTCCACAAGAACTCGAAGTGTGTGGTGCAACTCATCAGCACGCACGGTGCGTGGGAGAATGTCCCGGGCACGGTGGCGGGGTGCGAACACGTTCAAGGCCTCATTCACGAGGTTCGCATTCGGTTTGAGCGCGAGATCGACGTTGGACAGTACTGCCCCGACGCCGTCAAGACCCGCGTCCTGCTGGCCGAGGACGATCCCTCGATCGCGCGCATGGTGCTCGCTCAGCTGGGCAGGCTCAACGCCGAAGTCACCCATGTCGAAGACGGCCAGCAGTCCATCGAGGAAGCTCAGCGCACCATGTATGACGTGATTCTCATGGACATGGAGATGCCGGTGCTGGACGGGTTCGGCGCGACGCGGGCACTTCGCGAACAGGGATACTCTGGCAAGATCGTCGCCGCGACCGCGCTGACCGAACCGGTCGATCGCGAGCGATGCCTTCAGGCCGGGTGCGACGACCACATCTCCAAGCCGTACTTCAAGGAGGACCTGGCGGACTTGCTCAAGTCACTGCAACAGGAGCCGCTGTTCAGTTCGCTGGCAGACGACGTGTCCATGACGGGACTGATCGACGCGTTCTGCATCGAGCTTCCGGCAAAACTGCGTTCCGTTGAGGAGGCCTTCGCCGCGGAAGAACTGGACCGGCTCGAGTCACTCACTCGCAAACTCAAAGGCGAGGCGGGGGCGTACGGCTTCGAACCGATCACCGACGCGGCGCGCAAGATCGAATCGGGCTTGAGGAGCAAGGCTCCGATCGCCACCATCAAGAGCAACCTCGGTGAGTTGGTCAGGTTGTGCCTGATGGCGCGCTCCTCCGCGCGTTCTGAGTCGAAGTAGGACGATGACCCCGCGACCGAGCGCGCAGAGAGCACGCCCGCGCCGAGCGACGCGGTGGGCCGATCCGCGCGCTATCGGATGCGCCGGCCGATATAGCTGCCGTTGTCGCCGGCGTCGCCGTTGGTGTCGGTAAACCCGACACAGAATTCGTCACCATCCGCGCCGAATACGAATTGCACGTCCGCCCGGTAGTTGGTGTCGCCGTTCCGCGGGACGAGTTGGATGGCGAGCGTGTTGCCCACCAGCGTGCCTTCGCCTTCCAACGCCCGGTCGTTGCCGAAGTCGTAGGTGGTGTTCACCACGCGCACCGTTTGTCCCTCCTGCGCGAGTTCGATCGTGCCGCTCAAGTTGAACAGGTCGGACGCGCTGTAACGGTAGAGCCCGGACACATCGATCGACGCGGCCGGATTGCTGTTGGCGCATGGTGCCGATGGGACGACGCAGCACACGCCCACGGTGATCGCGGACACACCGGCAAGGACCGGTAACCGCCTCAGCCAAAACGTCGCCTCGCCACCTGCGTTCATCGCAACCTGCCCTCACCTTCTACGACCGGGTCACCCCGCCGGCACCGAGGGGTGCCGAGAATAGCATACCTGCGATAACTAGCCATGGAAAACGCCCAAAAACGGCCCAAAAACGCGGTTCGTCGCTTTTCGCGGGCGGGTCGGTACGGGATATCTTGTATGCCCACGCCGGCGCGGCTACAATGGGCGCTACGTGGGGCGGGAACGCTCGGGTCGGGAGCGTTCGATTTGGGGAGTTCTCTACAAATCGGAGTCGAGTTGATGGCCAGTTGCATTGAATGGAACGCGCTGCGCTGTGGTGCGCGCGTTGCCCGCATTACGTCGGGCGCCGGATTCGTTGTTGTTGCGTTTGCCTTGTCGCTGGGGGCTGCGACGGCCCGCGGGCAGGTCGTGGACGAAGCCTGTTGTCTGCCCGGCGGCGGGTGCGCGATGATGCCGCGCGTGACATGCCTCGAGCAGGGTGGCACGCCGCAGGGACCGACCACGACCTGTGTTGGTCTGGTCTGTGACGCACTGTGCGCGCCCACTCCCACCGGCGACCGATGCGAACCGGTGACGTGCACCGACCCCGGGCAGCAGTGCGTGCCAACGCAGGTGCTCTGTGCGCCGACCGGACCCTGCCGGGTCGTAGACTGCAACTGCGCATTCCCCGGAGGCTGCCACATCGACCTCGACCCTCCGTTCTCCCCCTTCTGCGCGCCGGGTCAATGCCCCGACGGCAGCCCGTGCGAACACGTGATCACGACACTGCCGACCCAGGAGACGCTGCACGAGTGCGTGTGCCCATTGACCTGCGCGAAGCCGGCACCCGCCGGCGATGACTGCTGGAGCACTCCGTGCGGCAACACGAAGTACGATTTTGCGCTGACTCCCATTCCCGCGGGCTTTTTCGGTTCCGGTTCCGACCCCTTTGCCGGTGTTGTGCAACTCGGCGGAAGCAGCGGCTTCATCGATACCGTCGTTGCGCGGCGCGGCGACATGTGCTTCGACGGACCGCTGCCGGTCACCCAGACGGTACCGGTCGAGTTGGTTCAGCTCGATCTTCAGAGTTGCCAGCCGATCACCGTGACATTCAACGGCGGTCAGAACCCTCAGCCGTGGAACCTCAAAGTGTCACTCCTTGGCACGACCCAGCCGCTGGGATCGCTCGTGGTCACCAAGAGTCAACCCAACGGTGGTACGTATGACGCTTCCCTGCAGGTTCGCCCGCAGTTCTTTTTCTCGAACGCGTTGGGCGGTCTCTTTTTCCAGCCGGGCATCGTGATGCCGCTCAATTCCACCGGAATCCCGTGGACGCAAGACCTTCCGCCGTTCGGCGGTATCTGCGGCAACGGTGGATTCTACCCCGGTTATTCGCCGGATGATCCGACGTGCTGCCCGGAATCCTGCCACGCGGGACCCGCCCCCGGTCACGACCACTGCGTGTTCCCTCCGAAGTGCCCGCAGTGCCCGCCCGCCGGGCAGACCTGCCTCGATCCGACGCGCGTCGAAGTCAACACCACCACGACCGTCACCGAACACGGCGGCTGGTTCGAGTTCGTGGCCGCGACCAACGCGACATCAATCGAGACCTGCGGCAGTAGCTTCGACACCATCCTGGAAGTACGGAAATCGGATTGCGTCACGCTCCTCGGCGCGAACGACGACTGCAGCGACGGCCCCTTCGGTGCCGGCAGCGATCCGAACGCATCGTGCTACCAGAGCCCCGACAACAACGAGCGCGATTCGTGTCTCTGCGTGCCGACGGTACCCGGCGAGATCTACAAGGTCCGCGTCAAAGCGTTCCCCGACGCGCCTCCGCCGGCGGGCAGTACGATCGTGTTGACGATCACCAAGAAAAACGCGTGCGGCCCGGTTTGCCTGAAGGGGGCTCCGGCCGGCGAAGACTGCTGGAGCACGCCGTGCGGCGCGACGCAGTATGACTTCGCCCAGACGCCGATCCCGGCCGACTTTTTCGGACCCGCGTCCGATCCCTTCACCGGCAAAGTGCAACTCGGCGGTTCCTCCGGATTCTTCGACACGGTCATCGCCCGACTCGGCGACATGTGTTTCGACGGTGCGCTGCCGGTGACGCAGCAGGTTCCGATCGAGTTGATTCAACTCGATCTGGCCAGTTGTCAGCCGATCACGGTCACCTTCAACGGTGGGCAGACGCCCCAGCAGTGGAACGTCCGGGTGACCCCCGACGGTCCGCAGCCGCAAGGATCGATGACGGTCATCAAGCGCGATCCCAACGGCGGGGTCTTCGATTCGGTCCTGCCGGTCAAGCCGCAGTTCGAGTTCACCGTTGGTCCGGCGAGCCTCTTGTTCCAGCCGGGGCAAGTGCAGAACCTCACCGTTCACGCGACGCCATGGGTGCAGGAAGCGCCACCGTTCGGCGGCATCTGCGGCAGCGGCGGGTTCTTCCCCGGCGTGTCGCCGGCCGATCCGACGTGTTGTGTCGAGTCGTGCCACGACGGACCCGCACCGGGTCATGAGCACTGCGTCATCCAGCCGAAGTGCCCGCAGTGCCCGCCGACGCCGGTCAACCCGTGCGAAGAGTGTGGACCGGGTCAGCACTGGATCCATAACCCGCCGTGCCCGCCGGGTGGCGTTGGCGAGGACCTTATTCCCTCCGGCGCGACGCTCGGCATCGACACCGATTTCGACTGCATCGCCGACACCAGCGTCGTGCTCGGCGGACCGGTCGTCATTCGCAAGCGAGGCCCGCTCGACGACTCCAATCAGTTCCCGGGCATCGCGCTCGTTGACGGTCACCGCGACGTGATCGACACCGAGATACTCAGTATGACGCTGACCGGCGGCGGCGTGACCCTGACGGCCGGCGCGGGCAACGGCGCGCAGCCGCTTCGCCCGACGCGTGGCGCCATTGTTGAGCAGCCGGCCGATCCCAATCTGGCGGACAGTTTCTTCGAAGTGTTCGCCGAGGTGCGCGACGCCGGGGGTTTCGTGGGCTACAACCACACGCCGCTGCGCGTCGAAACCAAGATCAACTGCCTGCCGCCGGACGGCGAGTACATGCACGTGTCCGGCTGCACGCCGATCTACGACTCGCCGCTGCCCGGCGCGGTCCAGGTGGGTAACCTGGTGACGGCCCGTCACTTCACCTACCCCGACTGCTGCTTCGACACGTTCTGTGTTCCGAGCAAGCCCGTGGAGGCGTGCCTGGCGCAGGGCGGCACGCCGGTGTCCGAGTGCCTCGGGGACAACAACGGCAATGGCATCGACGATGCCTGCGAACCGGAATGCGGTCCGACACCGGGCGGCGAGCGCTGCCAGCCGGTGGATTGCCCGAACGCGACCGAGGCATGCACGTCGACAAAGGTCGTGTGCATGCCTGACGCCGTGTGCCGCATCGTGAACTGCGAGTGTCGCGATCCGGAAAGGTGTCACATTGAACTCAGTTCCGACGGAAGCGGTCCTGTCTGCGCGGGCTTCTGTCCGCCGGGGACCATCTGCGATCAGATCCAGACCGACACGAATGGTGACGGTATCCCGGATACCTTCGAGTGCATTTGCGGGCCGGGCCAAACGCCGCCGTGCGACGAGTGCGGTCCCGGCGCCCACTGGATCCACCAGCCGCCGTGCCCGCCGGGCGGGATCGGCCAGGACGTGCTCCCGTCGGGTGCGACGATCGGTATCGATACCGATTTCGACTGCATCGCCGACACCAGCGTTCGGCTGGGCGGTCCGGTGACGATTCGCAAGCGCGGCCCGTTGGATGACTCCGCGCACTTCCCCGGCAGCGCCACGGTCGACGGTCACCAGGACGTAGTCGATACGGAGATCATCGCCATGAGCCTCACCGGCGGCGGTATCACAATGACCGCGGGCGCGGGCCTCGGTGCTACGCCGCTGCGACGGTCGCTGGGAACGGTTGTGGAACAGCCAACCGATCCGCTGCTGGCGGACAGTTTCTTCGACGTGTTCGTCGAAGTGCGCGACGCAACAGGTTTCGTGGGTTACAACCACGCCCCGCTGCGCGTCGAGACCAAGGTCGACTGCCTCCCGCCGAACGGAGACTACATCCATACGTCGGGCTGCACGCCGATCTTCGACTCGCCGCTGCCCGGCGCGACTCAGGTGGGTAACCTGGTCACGGCGCGGCACTTCACC
>JAJDDR010000584.1 GCA_029260255.1 Phycisphaerae bacterium | reverse complement strand
AGCCATCAAGCGTCTGCGTGCTATCTGGCAGTCGGACAGCGAAGATGCGGCGCGGGAACTGGCGACGAAGCTGGTCGCGGACTTCCGCACGGCTGGTTACGATCGGGCGGCGAATTGCCTGGAGGACGATCTGGATCGCTGGCAGATGTACTGGGTGGAAAGCACGTACACAACGAAGGCTGGCAAGGAGCGGCCGAAGGAGTGCCACAAGAGCACGCGGGAGACGGACGTTGGGCTGGCGAGGATCATGGCGGGACGGAAAAACGAGGAGCTGTACAAGCTCCGAGAGTTCCCCGTCGAGCAGCAAATCGTCGAGCCCACGACGCACCCGATCCGAGAGTTGGTTGCCGGGTTCATTGGGTACCTCGGGGAACTTGGACGATCGCATGATCACATCAAGAACCTCAAGGGCCGACTCAACTACCTGTGCGATTGGATGGAGCGAAGCGATATGCAGCACGTCCAGGACGTGACACCGCCGATGCTCAAGACCTTCGTGCAGCACTTGATCGGTGAACGCGGCGTCAAGAACGCAACCGGCAACGACTATCTGGAGGCGGTTCACAACTTCTTCGGGTACGTCATCGCCAAGCGGCGTGTGATGGACGGTCCAAACCCGGCGGCCACCGGTCGTCAGGCCCAACTGGATCATCTGCCTCGGCAGGTGGTTCGGCCACCGACGCTTGTCCCGGAGCAGATCAACGCGATCCTTCGGGTGGCGGCTGAGCACAACGACACGCAGACGTTCAATCTGGTGGTCTTCATGTGCGAGGGTGGCTTCAGGTTTCAGGAGCTACAGTTCCTGCAGGTTGGTGACATCAACTTGGACCGTCGGGAGATCATCCTGGACGTGAAACGCCCTGACTTGCGGCGGGTGCGGCTGGAGTTGCAGCGACGGTGCCTGAGTGCTGACGGAGTCTGGTCACCCAAGACCCGGGCGGGTCAGCGACCGATCCACATTACGGACCGGATGCTGCATGTGATTCGCTCGATGGGTCTCGGGGAGCCTTCCGATTGGCTGTTCGTCAACACGGTAGGCAACCGAATCGCCGAGAACAAGACGCTCCAGAAGCTCAAGGCCCGAGCGTTGGAGGCGGGTGTCCTGGTGGAGACGAATCCGCGAAGCGGGAAGCCGTGGTCGACGATCAAGTGGCATTGGCTTCGGCACTACCATCGGACGCGGGCCCACGTGAGCGGCATCCGTCGTGAGGTGTCGAAGCTGGGCATGGGGCACGCCGCTGACTCGATCCACGACCATTACCGTGGCGTCGATTCGGATGCATTCCACACCGAGTACGAGAAGCTGGACAGCGGGATTGATCTCTCGCTGTTGGCCGGGGAATGAGCGGTCCGGGGGTGAGTCTATCGTGGACTCATCGAGGACTGCACTTTGGAGGAGCGTAAAGCACGTTCCTAGAATCACTTAGGATTCGGGGCGACTGGATTCGAACCAGTGACCTCTCGACCCTCAGGCGAACAGAAACCGAACATCTAACTCTTGGCCCCGTAAGGCATTAGGCCGATTCGTAGATCCTCGCCTGATTGAGTTGGACGTATTGGGGCGTCAGTGTCTGGGGCGACGGATTGCGGACAAGCCCACGCTGGTCCAACAAGCCGCTGCGTGGGGGGTCGAACGCAACGCCGAAGAAGCCGAGGTGGACCGGCGATTCACCACGGCCGACGCCCGGATCGACCTCAAGCGGCTATACCCGAATCTTTGGGCATGGCGATGCAACAGCCGAGCTGTTTCGAGAGTTCGCGTCTCTTCGACTCGAATCTTACCCGGCTGACGCCGTGGGCGACCAATCACGCTCGCGGTGTCAGGCAACGGTTCCGTCGCTCGTGAGTGTTTCGATTTCTTCGCGGCGAAGCCCTGCTTCTTCGAGGACGCGCTCGGTGTGCTGGCCGTATCGGGGGGCGAAGGGGAGTCGCCGCTCGCATTCGCGCAGGTGCGGTTGCTCCACGGCCGGGGGAGGAAGTCGCACCTTGCCACCGGCCGGCGTTTGCGTTTCCAGCAGCGTGTTGCGTATCTGCGGGAGATCGATCACCTGCGGAATGGTGTTTATCGGGGCGGCGACGAGCCCCTGCGCGCTCAGCAGACCGGCGATGTCGTCCGTTGCGTAGCCGCCCGTGACGGCGCCGATCTCGTGGTGGATCTTGTCCCGATCGGCTCTGCGTCCTTCGTTGGTCTCTCTCGACGGTTTGGCGAGCGCGGCGAACGCCTCGATCGAAACCAGCCGCGACCACTGCACGTCATTACCGACCGCGAGGAACACGTGGCCGTCGGAGGTGGGATACACGTTGACGGGGACGAACTCGCGGTGTTCGTTGCCGTTTCGCCGGACTTCGTCGGGCGTGTAGCCGAGGTCCAACAGTGGAATCGTGGTGACGAGCCAGGAGACGGCGGCCTGCGTCATGGAGACATCGATGCGACTGCCGCGCCCCGTGTGAGCGCGTTCGGCGAGCGCGAGACAAACGCCGGCGTAGACCTCGTCGCCGGCCTTGAGATCGACGAAGGGAACGCCGCAGAGCATGGGCGGGCCGTTCGGATCGCCGGTGATGTCCATGTACCCGGTTAGCGCTTGAAGCGCGGGGTCGTAGCCGGGCACGTCGGGGTATTTGGGTCCCATGGCGGACAGCCCGGCCCAGATTAGCGCGGGGTTCGCGGCGCTGAGCGTTTCGTAGTCGATGCCGAGTTCGGCGTAGCGCTTCGGGAGCGTGTTGCAGCAGAATACGTCGACCGGAAGCTGGGCGATGATGCGTCGGAGCAACGCGCGTCCTTCCTTGGTCTTCAGGTTCAGCGCGATGGACTCCTTTCCGGCGTTCGGGCCGATGAAGTAGGCGCTGAGATCGGGTTTTTCGCCCGGTTTTCCGACGTAGCGGTTCGGATCGCCCGGAAGACGGTTGCCCGACGGGGTGGCCTCGACGCGGATCACGCGCCAGCCGAGATGCGCAAATCGTTGCGTAGCGTGCGAGAGGGAGAGCGCCTGCTCCAGCGAGAGGACGGTGAGCTTATCCATCGGCGTCTGTGGCCTCTTGGAGCTTCCGCAGAACGCGCTCGGGGGTCAGCGGCAGTTCGTTGATGCGGACACCGGTCGCGTTGTGGACTGCGTTTGCGACGGCCGCCGAAACGGCGATGAGCGGCGACTCCGCAACGCCCTTGGCGCCGTAGGGTCCGGCCGGCTCGTTGGTTTCGATGAACGCGACGTTCATTTCGGGCAGTTCCTGCGTGGTGATGAGTTTGTAATCGGTGAACGTCGGGTTGATGACGCGACCGTCGCGAAGTTTGAGTTCCTCGGTCAAACAGTAGCCCAGCCCTTGGGCGATGCCGCCCTCGATCTGACCCTCGATGCCCATCTGGTTGATGACCCGGCCGACGTCGTGGGCGGCGCTGATGCCGAGGACCTTGACCACGCCGGTGTCCTGGTCGACCTCGACCTCGGCGACGTGGGTACCGAACGAATAGCACGCGGATATGTCGCCCTTATCTTCTTTGTCCGGGGCGGTGCTGGGCGGCTCGTAGTAGTCGCTCGTCATGATCAGGTCGTTCTTCTTGCCGAAGTGCAGTCCGCGGATGATCTTGGGGATCGGGGCGAGCGGCTCGCAGGTCGATCTATCGACAACGTTTCCGGCGGAAAGGTCGAGGTCGTCCGCGTCGCGTTTGAGTTGTTCGGCGGCGGCGGCGAGCAGTTTCTCGCGCGCCTTGCGGGCAGCGCGAAGGGCCGAGTTTCCGGCGATGAACGTGGTGCGACTGGCGTGTACGCCGACGTCCCAGGGTGTCAGGTCGGTGTCATTGTTCACAATGCGGATGTTGTCGAGCGGTAACCCCAACTCCTCCGCCACGATCTGCGCGATGACGGTCTCGGACCCTTGGCCGATCTCGGACGCGCCCGTGAACACGACCACGCCGCCGAAGTCGTCCATCTTGAGCATGGTGCCGCAGCCGTCGGAGCGGTAGATCTTGGCGCCGCCGCCAACATGGAAGATGGAGGCCATGCCCATTCCGCGCACGACGCCGGTGCGTTTCCCGTGTTTCGCGGGGGCGGAGTGTTTGACGTCCCAACCGGCGTTTCGCGTGGCGGTTTCGAGGCATTCCTTGAGCCCGCACGTGCCGAGGACCAAGCCTTGCCCGGTGGTTTCGCCGGACTCCTGGGCGTTCTTGAGTCGGATATCCAGCGGGTCCATGCCCAGTTCGTCAGCCAAACCATCGATCTGCGATTCGAGCGCGAAGGTGGCTTGCGGGTTGCCGTAGCCGCGAAAGGCGCACGCGTAGATGTTGTTGGTGTAGATCACGTCCACGTGCTGCCGGACGTGGGGGACGCGGTAGAGCGACGAGAACGTGCGGATGCTGATCCACGGCGTGGTGGCACCCCAGGACGTATGACCGCCGTTGTCGAGTGTCATGAGCACGTCACGGAACGTGAAGGTGCCGTCCTTCTTCGCGCCGCTCTTGAGCTTGATGACCATGGGCTGGCGCGTCGGCGTGGCCAGGAACTCCTCCTCGCGCGAGAAGGTCATGCGCACGGGGCGCGACGTCGCTCTGGCGAGAAAGACGCAGATCGGCTCGAACGGGTGGACGTCGAGCTTGCTGCCGAACCCGCCGCCGATCGGTGGCTGGATGACCCGGATGCGCTCGGGCGGGATTCGGATGATCTTCGAGAGATCGTGCTTGTACGAGAACGGCACCTGGGTAAGCGAGTGCAAAGTCAGGCGGCCGTCCGATCCGAAGTCGGCGATGATGCCGGAGGTCCCCAGACAGCAGTGCGCCTGACGCTGTACGTGATAGGTGTCTTCGACGATTACGTCGGATTCGAGAATGCCCTGGTCGACGTCGCCGTGCGCATAGTCGAAACGAAAGGGTACGTTGTCCGCGATGTGTTCGTGGATCACGGGGGCGCCGTCCGCGAGGGATTCCTCGATGGAGCCGATCACCGGCAGGTCTTCGTACGTCACGGCGATGCGCTTGATCGCTTCGGTCGCGATCTCCGACGTGTCGGCCGCGACGGCGGCGATCTCGTCGCGGATACAGGTTACCTTGCCCTTTTTCAATGCCGTGTTGTCGCTTCCGAAGCCGAACGTGACGAGTTCGACGTCGTCGGCGGTGATGACCGCACGGACGCCTTTCATGACTTTGGCCGCGGACGTGTCGATTTTCACGATTCGGGCGTGCGGACGATCGGCGAAGAGGATCTTGCCGTAGAGCATGCGGGGAAGCTTGATGTCGTCGAGGTATCGCGTCTTGCCGGTGGCTTTGTCCGGTGCGTCGAGCTTTGGGACGCGCTTGCCGATGAGCGAATCCTTGCGGGTCTTGCGGCGGGTCTGCTCTTTGACGGCGGTGTCGTCGACGGACCTAATCATGGCTCGCCCCTCCGTTACTCAGGGACGCCACGGCGTCGATGATCTTCCGGTAGCCGGTGCAGCGGCAGAGATTCCCCTCGAGTGCCCGCTTGATGTCCGCCTCGGTGGGCGACGGATTGGATTCGACCAGGGCGTACGCGGCCATGATCATCCCGGGCGTGCAGTAACCGCACTGGACGGCTCCATAATCCACAAACGCCTGCTGGAGCGGGTGGAGTCGACCGTTGGGCGAGAGCCCTTCAATGGTGCGCACCTCCGCTCCTTCGCATTCGAGTGCCAGGATGAGGCACGCGTTGACGACGCTGCCGTCGAGGAGCACCGAGCACGCGCCGCACTCGCCCTCGCCGCAGCCGAGCTTGGTCCCGGTGAGTTCGAGGTCGTCGCGTAGCGCATCGAGCAAAGTGGCGTGCGGCGCGACGCGGATATCCACGGGGTCGCCGTTGACGGTCATGGTGAGTCTAGTTGTTTCGAGCGTGCCGGGCATTTTCCAGCATCCTCCTGAGCATGACCGCGACGACGTCGCGGCGGTAGCGCTCACTTGCGCGCATGTCGGTGATGGGCGAGATTTCATTTCGTGCGGCTTCGGTGCATCGGGCGATGACGTCGTCGGACAGCGTCTGGTTGACGATGGCGGCCTCGGCGTCGACGCCGCGCAACGGAACCGGCGCGACGGAGCCATAGCCGACGCGCGCGGCGGTGACCTTGCCGTCGGCCATCCGGAGCACGACGCCCACGGAGGCGACCGCGATTTCCATCGAGGGTCGGGTTCCGAATTTGTTCCACGCGGAGAACGTCTCTTTCGGGAGCGCCTTGAATCGCACCGCGACGAGGACGTCACCGGGCGACAAAACCGTCGCCCCCGGTCCGGTGAAGAACTCGGTGACGGGCACCTGCCTTATGATTGTTCCGTTCGGGGCGGACGTTGCGATGTCGAGAACCGCGTCGAGCGCGATCAGCGGCACCGCGGTATCGGCCGCCGGGGAAGCGTTGCACAGATTGCCGCCGAGGGTGGCGCGATTGCGAATTTGCGGGCAGGCGACGCGACCGGCGGCCTCGGCGAGCAGCGGCGCGTGTTCGCGAACAATCACGTTGACGTCGATGCCGTTGATGCGCGTGCAGGCGCCGATGCGAATCTCGCCGTTCGCAAATGTGGCGCCCTTGAGCTCATTGATGCCCTTGATGTCGACCACAATCTCGGGCCGGTCCGCCGTTCCCTTTGACCAGCGCGGCTGCAGGTCCGTGCCGCCCGCGAGGACGGTCACGCCCGGTTCACCGGCCAGTCGCGTCAGTTCGGACAGCGTGGTCGGTGCGAGATAACTCTTCGTAGCACTCATCGCGAGGCACTCTCAATTCGACGATGGCTCTTTGACACGCTCCATTGTTACTCTGAGCGTGGTCATTCCGAGCGCAGCGAGGAATCTCGCTGGACCGGGGCAAGATGCTTCGCTTCGCTCAGCATGACGTTCAACACTCTACGCTCCCCGGAAAGTATATCAGAAGCGAATGGGTTCGTCGTATCGGCCATACACCTTCACGAGGCAACCGGTCAACTCGCCGACGGTGGCGTAGGCCTTGACCGCGTCAATGAGCGCCGGCATGACGTTTTCGCCGTCTTCGGCGGCCTTGTGAACCGCATCAAGCGCATGCTGAACTTCGGTGCCGTTCCGCTCGTCGCGGATTATTGCCAATCGCTCGATCTGCGCGTTGCTGGCGGCTTCGTTGAACGGGTGGAATTCGACGGTCTGCTCCTCCTCGTCGATGCGGTAGCAGTTGACGCCCACTTTGCGCGTCTCGCCGCGTTCGAGCTTCTTTCGATGTTCAAAGGCCTGTCTGGAGACAGTCTCCTGAATGCGGCCTTCGGCAATCGCACGAACGATGCCGCCGTCGGCGTCGGTCTGTTCGATGATCGCGCGGATGCGATCTTCCATCTGGTTGGTCAGCGTCTCGATGTAGTAGGAGCCGCCGAGCGGGTCGACCGTATCGCAGAGTCCCATCTCCTCGATCAGCACCTGCATGGTCCGCAGCGAGAGCCGAGCGGCTTTTTCCGACGGAATCGTGTACGCCTCGTCATAGCAGCACAGTGCCATCGTCTGCGTTCCGGACAGAGCGCTGATCAGCGCGTAGTACGCGCCGCGGACGATGTTGTTCTCCGGCTGCTCGATGGTGAGACCGCCGCCCCCGCCGCCCGCGATCATGCGCAACCACATAGAACGCGGGTCTTGCGCGTTGTATTGCTCCTTCACGATGGTCGCCCACAGGCGCCGACCGGCGCGGAACTTCGACACCTGCTCGAAGAGGTTGCCGTAGATGTCGAAGTTGAACGAGAGGCGCGACGCAAAGTCGTCGATCGAAAGCCCGCGTTTCAGGACGTGGTCGATGTAAGCCCGCGCGATGCAGAAGGCGTAGGCCATCTCCTGAACGGGGTTGGCGCCGGACTCACGAATGTGGTAGCCGCAGACACTCACCGGGCTGTAGAGCGGGGCGTGCTCCGCACAGTAGAGGATCGTATCGCCGACGAGTTTGATAGACGGCTCTACGGGAAAAACCCACGTGCCGCGGCCGACGAATTCCTTGAGAATGTCGTTCTGCGCGGTGCCGCGGAGCTTGGCGACGTCGTAGCCGCGTTTCTCGGCCATCGCGAAATACATAGCGATCAGAATCGCCGCGGCACCGTTGATGGTCAGGGAGACGGTAATCTTGTCCAGGTCGATCCCGTCGAAGGCGATCTCGAAATCCCGGAGCGTGTCAACGGACATGCCCACCCGGCCCACCTCGCCGCGGGCCATCGGGTCGTCCGAGTCTATCCCGACCTGCGTGGGCAGGTCGAACG
>JAJDDR010000583.1 GCA_029260255.1 Phycisphaerae bacterium | reverse complement strand
CGGTCCGATGGGCAGATCGCCATGGGAAGTTGGTCGCCCATGAAGGACTCGCGTGCTTTGGCCTCCACCCAGTTGTTCGCCCGGACCCCCCACTTGTGATTTTCGCTGTAGTCCTTCATGCCCGAAGCCATCCCCATCGCCACCGGCCACGACAGCAACTCGCCCCGCACGTCGTACTCAAACTTCTTTCGGCTCGAATCGGCTCCGTTGATGCCCTCCTCAGCCGCGGCGAGTTGAAACCGGCCACGGTGCGATCCTGAAAAAACAACCCCGGATTGCCCCATCGCCCGGATGTTGGACAGACATTTCACGAGCCGGGCTTGACTGCGCGCGGTACGCAGCGACGGCAAGAGAATCGAGATGAGCAGTGCGATGATGGAGACAACGACGAGAAGCTCAATAAGCGTGAACCCGCCACGGGGGTCATGGCACCGCAAAGGCCGCGATCCCGACGACGGTCCACCGGCCCGCACGAGTTTGCTCAATCTTCGCCTCATGTCGTTGCCTCTGCTCTCTGTTCGTTGACACTTGCGCGAGCGGAGTCACACACACTCCGTCAGCCCGTGGCTACGCCATTGTATTGTCCCTCGCGCCAGCCGACAAGCATCACCTGGCTCTCGGCCGTCAATCACGGAACCGTGAGCTTCGCCTGCGAATTCCCGGCTCAGGCACCTCCCACCGCCTTGCCGCACCCGCATGCAGGCGCGTCTCACCGCAGCCCTTCTGCTTTCGTCAGGTTTTGTGTACACTCTGCGCCGCCCGCTGACGGGCAGATGCACGACAGGACACCAGATCGGGGAGTTATGCCCATGGAAACGCAGGATTTCTTGCTGGAGCAATACCGCGCTTTGCGTAAGGAGATCACCGCAACCAAGACTCGGTTGTTCAGGATCGTCATCGTCGGCACGATCGTGGTGCCCGTCCTGACCTTCATGGCCGAGATGCCCGAGTCGCGGTTCGTCGGTCCCATTCTCCCGTTTGCGGTGCTGGTCCTTACCATCCTGTTCGTCGCCGACGAACAGGCGCTTATGCGTTGCGGCCGCTACATCCGTGAGCGGGTCGAGCCGCAGGTCATGGACTGCGTCGGGTGGGAGAGCTGGTTGGAATCCCAGACCAATCTGCGGGTCCTGGACCGATGCCTGTTCGCCTGCTTTGTCATTACTTTCTTCGTCTTCTACTTCGTTACATCGGGAATGGCGATCGAGAAGCTGTGGACGCGCGGCGATTCGCCCGGAAGCGGGCTGTACATGGCGATCGCCGGCGGTGTCGCTTACGGAATCGGCGCTTTCTGGATGTCGTTTACGCTGCTTCACCACTGGCGGTCGGCCATATCGACGTCGCAGCCGAAGTAGCTCGGAGTCCGCAATCCTGGCACTCTCTTCGCACGCTCATGCCGCGAGAGCCAGCGCCGATTCCGCGGACGTAGCCCAACGCTTCGAAGCGTCGGTCGCCAGACGCCGGCGCGAAGCGCGCCGCGGCCACGTGCTGCGTGAGAGGGAAACATGCCCGCGCCTCTCGCTCGGGTATGCACACTCGCCGGCGAAACGGCCCGATTGGAAACGGCGCCAAGATCCGCAACAACCAACATCCGATCGCGTGTCGCAATCCGCGTTTGACCCGGTAACCGACCAAAAAAAAGACGGCGGCGCGGGAGCAATCCCGCACCGCCGGAGAATCTCACCGGAATGTCGATCCGCGAGTGGAAGCGGATCCGCGTCCCGCGAACTACGCTTTCGCCGCGTACTGACGGCGGGAAACGAGCGTGCATCCGACGAGCAGCATCAGAGAAAGAACCGCAACGCCCCACTGCGACACCGTCGGGACGCCCAGGGCGTTGCAGACGAAGTACTGGTCACCGGCGAAGTTGTTCAGATCAAAGTTAACTGCTCCTCCGATATAGTTCCCATTGCCATCACCGCCGAGGTTGCTCTGCGAGGGGACGAGCGAGCCGAGGAACTGATTCGACGCGTAGTCGTGGTTACCACCGTTTTGGAACGCGAGGACCTTGATCGCGCCGCTGGGGCTGCCGAGGTCGGCGAGGCTGATGCTCAACTCAAGCCCGGTCTGGACCGCGGCTGCGGCCGCCTGATCAGCGGGACCGTCGCCACCGGTAACGCCGGCCGTGTTGGCGTTGTTATACGCGACCTCGATGGCACTGGCATTAGCAGGCCCCGTACCGGTCGATCCCGCGCCGTTGTCCGAGTTTCCGAAAATGCTGAAGTACGACGAGAAATTCGCCGTGCCGAGTTCGGCGATGTCGAGATCGAACTTGCTGCTGCTGCCGTCCCAGCCGCGACGCACGATTACGTGGTAATCCGCGGCGAATCCCGCGTCAAACGTCAGCCCGGTCATGTTGCCCGAGCCGTCATTCCCGGGCACGCCACTAAGCGTGTTCTCACCGCCGGCCTTGGAATCGATGAAAATCTCGAGTTTGTTGAAGTTGTTCTGGATGTTGCCGGTTAACGCCAGGTAGAGACGCCCGTTCCGGACCTCACAGTACGCGGCGTCGAGCTCGCTTCCGTCCCACGGATTCGCGTCGCCGAACTGCGTCTGCACCATTTGCACCGCCGACGGCGGACCGTAGCTGTCTCCGGCGATCGTGCCATCGACTGTCACTTGCGCCGACACCGTCGCGGCGACCGATAGAGCCAAACCCAGGGCTACAAGACGACTGGTTTTCATAAAGCACCCTCCATAAATAACTTGCGGATACATCCCGCGGCAGGCACTGGTTTCGTCGTGTCCAGTCGAACCCAGGCTTCTTTGTCCACTCCTCCTCACTTGGGACACACCGTCCCCGGTCCCACACCGGCCTAACTATTGGACGGCCAAGCGCATCGTAACGGATCGCAAGCAAAAAGTGAACCGAAACTTGCTCGAATCTCATTTTTTTTTCACGCCCGGGCGCCGTACATCGGTGGCGCGACTGAATCCAGCCCGGGTAGGCGGTGCGAAGCGTTGGAACGGGCGGCCACGGGTTGAAAAATGCAGCGGGTCCTGTATCATGGCATCCCGGCCCTCGAGTAGGTTGTACTGCCCGGGTTCGAGGGAATGCAGAGGGTAATCCGCCCGTTGTCCGGCTTGGCAGACCTCTCCGGGTCGCGGCTGGACGCAATCAGTCCGCCTTTAGGAGGGTAAGAAGCCCATGACCAGACGAACTATGTGCGTCCTGACAGCCGCTTTCTCGGTCGCCGTTGCCGTTGCCGCGCCGCCGGGGCCGATCGACGGGGAGGCGATCCCGACGAACTTCGGCGTCGGCAACCTCGCGGCAACACAGAGCAACTTCACCGGATTCGGGGATCGCACGGTTTTTCCCGGTGCGGTCGTCGAGGGAAACGAGACGGATCAGCTTTTCTTGGCGAAATCCGCCTTGAACGACAAACTGCACGTCGGGATCACGGGCAATCTCGCCACCAACGGCAACATCTGGCTGATCGGCATCGGCGTTCCGAACCGCGTAGGACAAACCGAAAACCGTGCGGAAGGACTCGGGTTCTGCCCGGACAACGGTCCGCCGTGGACGGTTCGCTCTTCCGCACGCGAGATCGTCATTAGCGACAATGGCACACCCGAGATTACTTCCGATGACACCTACAGCGACGGCGTCAACGGGATGATCTTCCCGGCCGAGACCGACTACGCGTACGCCGTCGACGTCTTCGCCGGAAATATCAGCATAAACAGGTACATCCTTCATGAAGTCGACGGTGTGGGCATCGGTACGTGGGATCCGACGCCGGACAACCTGGGCGACGCCATGGCGCCGGTCTACGCCGCGAAGGACAACGTCGCGAGTGGTCCCACGAACGACGGGGATGACATTCTGACCAGCGCCTTTGGCGTCGATGAGGGCGGGTTCGACAACAGCAATTTGCTCGGCATCACCGGAACCGACGCATCGGGTGCGGCCACCGCAACGACCGGTCTGGAACTCGGCATTCCGTTTACGGAATTGCTGACCGACCTCGGCGCGCTCGACGGTACCGAGACGATCGAATTGTACGTCCTTATGATCGATGGCGTGGAGAGCAGTTGTGTGGGCGACGCGTATGGCCACGTGGTCAATCAGGTACTGCCGCCCCTCAGCCCCGGCGGCGTTTGCGACAGTCCGGCGGACCTGATCGGCTTCCGACCCGACCTGACCACGCTGATGGGTGTGGTGAGCGTCGACCTGAACACGATCCCGGCCTTCACCGGTATAGCCGAAGGCGTCATCGATCCCGCCGAGTACGGCGGCGCCGCCGTCGCAACGCAAACCTGCCCGACGCCGTACAGCGATCAGGCGTTCGATCCGTCCCTGTTCTCTCGCACTGCGGGTTCTGAGCTTGACGCGCTGTACGTCACTAACGACGGCACCAATCTTTACCTGGGCATCACGGGGAACATCGAGGAGAACGGCAACCGCGTCACCATCTTCTTTGATAACACCGTCGACGCCGGCGGCGAGACCTTCCTCTCGTGGGACCCGATGGACGAAGATACGCCGGGCGACGGCGGCGCGGGACTCGAAGGTGATGCCCTGCCGCCGCTGGCGAGCGACATCAACACGCGGGCGCTGTTCGACTACGCCATCTCCATCAACGCCAGCGCCCCGCCCAACGGCAGCGTCTATGTCGACCTGTGGGACATCGTCGCCCAGGTGAAGACCTTCAAGGGATTCTCCATTCTGGAGAGCGGCAGCGGCGAGTTGGACAGCGTCACGCAGGGCGGATCGAATCAGTGGAGCATGCAGGTCGCACTCCACAACCTCAACGATCTCGGCGTGCTCGGCAGCGGCAGCATTGGCGACGACATCCTGACGGTCGAGACCGCCGCGGGCACGGCGACCACCGGGTTCGAACTGGCCATCCCGCTGGCGGACATCGGAATCAACCCGTGCGACGGTCCGGCCACCATCCACATGTGGTCGCTGGTAACGGGCCGAACGGGCTGGCGTTCAAATCAGTCGCTGCCTACGATGCGTCCGTTGCCTCCGTTCGACACGCAGCGCGACAATCCGGAAAACGTCGTGACGGACTGGTACGCGGTGAGTGATGACACGTGCATTTTCGCTCCGAACCTTTGCTTTCGCGCGGCCGCCCACACTTACATTACGACGCCGGGTGCCATCGTGAACGACTGCAACAACAATCAGATCGAGGACATGTGCGAGATCCTCGACGGCAGCGTCAACGACGCCAACTTCAATGGCGTCCCCGACACGTGCGACGGTGGCGAGGCCTGCCCCTTGGGCACGGCGGCTGAGTGCGCCGACGTCGACGGCAACAACATCACCGACAGCGTCTGCAGGTGGTGGGACTGTAGCGTCGACGTGTGCGTCGAGATCCCCAAGGGCGTGCCCTCGGACTTGGGCGGCGCCTTCGGTGCGTGCCCGGCAGATGCGTTCTGCAACATCCACGACCGCAACCACGCGTTGACCTGCTTCGCGGGTCTCAACTCGTGTGCGACGATCAACATTGACGCCGGCGGCGCCTTCGGCGCCTGTCTGGTAGACGGGTTCTGCAACATTCACGACGCCAACCACGCGTTGAGCTGCTTCGCCGGCACCAACCTCTGCACGTGCCCGCCGTCTCCGGCTCCCGAAACGGGACCGCGGGTCGTCGGACAGGCTTCCCTGAGGGCGGTCAGCACCTCCCGCTCCGCGTTGCCTGGCGAACTGGTACAAGTGCAGATCCTCGTGGACAACCCGCTCGACGCGCTGCAGAGCTATCAGCTGCACACCGTGGCGAGCGGTGGTCGCCGCGGCCAACTCGAGTTGGTGGACATCGAAGTCGATGATCGAATGGACTTCGTGTTTGCCGGTTTCCTGAGCACGTTCGACGCGTTCAACGTCGCGAAGGGTCAGATGCTGAGTGGTTTGGACTTCGACCACGTCGCGACGGCGGACGATGCCTATCTGGCGACGTTCACGTATCGTGCCAGCCCCGATGCGGTGGGCACCTTTGTGGTCGACATCCTGCACGACGAATCCGCCGGCGATCAGACGTTCCTGGTCGGAGCGAATAGCCGTGACAAGATCGAGGTCACGAAGACGAACCCGGCCGTCATCGTCGTCAGTTCGGGACCAGCCCGAAGCATCCGCTAGAACGCGGAACCCGACAATTGGGACAGGGGCGGGCGCATCGCGCTCGCCCCTACTCTTGTTTTACCGCCCGCTCGAACGACAGCGATTCGATGTGGACCAGCTC
Organism: Phycisphaerae bacterium; assembly: GCA_029260255.1. Classification (GTDB taxonomy): domain Bacteria; phylum Planctomycetota; class Phycisphaerae; order UBA1845; family UBA1845; genus OFTM285. The sequence continues at coordinate 8,029 of JAJDDR010000583.1, read as the reverse complement.
GGCCGGGCGAACGTTCTCGTCCAGATCGAGACGCACGGAGTAGACGGTGCCGGTCCACTTGCCTTCGCTCGCGTCACGAAGGTCGACCGTGTAATCGTGCGCCGCTCCGTCGGCCGTAACGTCGAACGCGAGATACGAACGCTCCGCTACCGACCCGTCCCGCACCGACGCGAAGTGGACTCCGATCTTCGTCGTGTGTTCGGTCGAGAGGCGAATCCGCAAGACGCTCAGTTCGCCCGCGTCGAGCGACAGACGGGGGAGGAAGATGAACGGATCCCACACGCTGTGTACGCTGAGGCGCAACCCGCGGTCCGTGACCGTCGGCGCTACGAAGTCGTTTTGATACGCAACGTCCCGATCCGCATCCTTGAAATCGAAACGCACCGGCGTTGCGGGATGCTTCTCCGGAGCCCGCAGCGTCACCGTCACCTTCTGAGATTCGCCATCATCCTGCAGCATGCGAACCAGCCACGCACGGGACTCCGAGTGTCGATGAAAACCACCGGGCGCCCGCACCGTCGAGTCGGTGGCCGGGTGATCGCTTGACGCCCGACGCGAAGCGTCCGCCCCTTCGCAGACAACACGCTCGATCGAGCCGGACAACCCGTGCAGGCGCAGCAGGGGCGTCCGATCCTTCGGAACGTACGAACCTTCCGGCGCAGAAACCGTGAATGTCACGTGCCGATCGTCCGCCACGCAGCGGAAGCTCGTCCGGCGATACACACCGCGCTTGTGCGCAAAGGTCTCGCCGTCGTCTTCATACAGCGTGCCCGTCGATTCTCCGAACGGCCAAACGTCCAGTATCATGGGCTCCGCCGGCGTCTCCATGGTGCTCTGCACGACGCTCTGGTGCGGGATGATAGCCCCCGCGCGCACGAACATCGGAAGATTGCGCAGACCGGCGTCGATCGGGACGGGCTCACCCTCCTGGTGAAAACGGTCGCTGTGAACGTCAAACCACGCGCCCGGCGGGAGCCAGTGATGAAAGTCCCGCGCGTCGGCATGAACGATGGGCAACACGAACAACTCGGAGCCCAGCATGAACGCCTGATCCGGAGCCCACGCGTGCGGGAACTCCAGCCAGATCGGGCGTACCATCGGGATTCCCGTGCGGGTTGCTTCCTCGAGCAGCGTGTACATGTACGGAAGGAGCGCGTAGCGTCGCTCGATCGACTCACGCGCGATCTGCTCGATCTCGGGACCGTACGACCACGGCTCCTGATCCGGATTCCCCCACGCCGTGTGCGATCGGCAAAACGGGAACAAACTCCCGACCTGAATCCATCGGGCGTACAGTTCCCCCGTCGCGCCGTTGGCGAACCCGCCGATATCGGGTCCCACAAACGGAATCCCCGAGACACCCAGGTTGAGCACCATCGGAACGCTCATCCGCAGATGCTCCCAGTTGCTCGTGTTGTCGCCCGTCCACGTCGCGCCGTAACGCTGTCCGCCGGCGTACGTGGCGCGGGTGATCGCCATCGGGCGCTGGTCGGGTCGCGCCCGCTTCAGCCCTTCCATCGTCGCGCGAACCATCTGCATGCCGTAGATGTTGTGACACGCCAGGTGCGACGCCTCTTCGCCCTCGTTGTCGTGGCGCAGGTCCAGCGGTACGGAGTGGTTCGGCCCGTCGAAGTCCGCCGGCTCGTTCATGTCGTTCCAGATGCCGTCGATCCCACAGGCCTCCAGGAACGGCGCATACAGATCGCCCCACCACTTCCGCACCTTGGGATTCGTGAAATCAGGAAAGACCGCCTTGCCCGGCCAGACGCGACCGACGTATGTTTCGCCGCCCGGTTTTTTGACCCACGCGTCGATCTCAGTGCCCGCGTCGTACACGAAGTACCCCGGCTCGTGCTTGATCGCCGGGTCGATGATCGCCACCGTGCGAAGCCCCATAGCGTGCAAGTCGTCGATCAGCTTCTTTGGTTGTGGAAACGACCGCTCGCTCCAGGTGAAGCATCGGTACTCGTCCATGTAGTCGATGTCGAAGTAGATGACGTCGCACGGAATCTTCTTCTCGCGGAAGGTCGTCGCGACCTCACGCACGCGCGATTCCGGAAAGTAGCTATACCGGCACTGGTGATAGCCGACCGACCAAAGCGGCGGCATCTCCATTCTGCCGGTCAGATCGGTGTACCGCCGAATGACGTCCTTCGGGAGCGGTCCGGCGATGACGTAGTAGTTCATCTCACCGCCCTCGGCGCCGAAGCTGAGCAGATTCCGCTCGGCGTGATCGAAATCGAACGAGCTGCGCCACGGATTGTCGAAGAAGACCCCGTGAAACCGCCCGTCGCGGGCCGACAGGAAAAACGGAATCGACTTGTAGATCGGATCGCGCGTCGGACCGTAGCCGTACGCGTCGGTATTCCACATCGTCCACGACCGACCGCGCTTGTTGAGCGGACCGGTCTTCTCGCCCAGCCCGTAGATCGCAACCCAATCGTCCAGCCGCTGCCACACGCGCACCGCGCCGTGCCGACCGTTCGACGGCTGTTCGCCCGCGTTCGCCTCCCAGGCCATTCCCCGACCGGGATCGTCCGCCGCCAGCACCTTGCCCTCGCCGTCCAGCACCTCGAGACGGCACGGATCACGATGGACCACGACCGACACCGCGCCCGTCGAGACGGCGATCTTGTCGTTCTCTTCGGACGTCATCACGAACTTGCCCTTGGGCGTCGTGTCGAGAACCGCCCATGAAAAATCGCGCCCGAACGTGCCCGCCGGCGCGAGTCGAACCCGAACAATGTGCTCGCTGACCGCTTCAACGCGGACGACGGCCTCGCCGCACCGAAGGGTCAGCACGGACTCGTTCAGATCGAACGCGCTCAACGCACCGAGGTGCCGCCACTGCGCACTCGCAACCTGCGACGCAATCAGCAGGGTAGCCACACACAAAACCGACCGGAGATTAAACGCAGACATAGCACGTCCTTCCCGTGGAAACTGCCGCTCCCACACACAAGTCAACGCGATTTGTTGAAACCGTTTGTCAGTTCGTCCCGCCGAAGAACCACGGGCTGAAGTACACCCAGTGCGCGAGTACAATGACGGCCAACAAGATGCCGAGCGCGAGATTCGTACCGCTCATCCGCGATTCAGCCGCCTCGGTGGAACCCCGCGTTGCGAACACGCCCAGGTTTCGTTCCGTCGGCGGTGCCGTCAGCAAGCTCACAACCACCAGCAGCACGATCGACACCACGAACAGCAGGATGGCGACGTGCAGGAAGTTGATCGATGCGTATTCGACAAGCGGAGGCCACGTCATCCAGGACGCCTTGGCCTTGAGCCCCAACTCCGCCACAAACCGCAGGGCACCCAGACCGAATCCAACGAGCATCGCCGTCAAAGCGCCCGCACCGTTGGCCCGGCGCCAGAGCAACCCCACGAGGAATACGGCTGCGATCGGCGGAGAAATGTACGCCTGCACCGCCTGGAGGTAGAGGAACACCTGGCTGCTCATCATCCCGACGAACGGCAGCCATGCCAGCCCCGCGCCGACAAGCAGGAGGGTGGACACTTGTCCTGCCCGCACCAGTTCCTTTTCCCCCGCGGAACGTCGGAACTTCTTGTAGAAGTCCATCACGACGAGCGTCGAGCTGCTGTTGAACACGGACGCGAGGGAACTCATCAGCGCCGCGAGCAAGGCGGCTACGACCAACCCCTTGACCCCGGGCGGCAGCAGGTTGTTCACCAGCGTCGCGTACATGTCGTTCGACGCGGTTTCGGGGTACAGAATCCTGCCGGCCACACCGGGCATCACCAGGATGAACACCGGCAAGAGCTTGAGAAAGCCCGCGAAGATCGTACCGCTCTGCGCCGCTTTGAGGTTCTTGGCGGCCAGCGTTCGTTGCACGATCATCTGATCCGTACACCAGTACCAGACTCCCAGGATCGGCGCCCCGAACAGGATGCCCGTCCACGGAAAATCGGGATGGTCCATGCTCTTCCAGAGATTGAAGAACTCGCCGTCGACTCCGTCAACCAGCGCCGAAACACCTCCGACCTTGCTGATGGCTGCCACCGTGAGAAAAACGCCGCCCGCGATCAGAACAAAGGCCTGGAACAACTCCGTGTAGATCACCGCGCGCAACCCGCCGAAAACCGTGTACGCCCCGGTGGCAACAACCAGGATGATCGCCCCAGTCCACATGTCCCATCCCAAGACTGTTTGCAGAACCAGCGCTCCGGCCCAAAGGGACACGCTGATCTTGGTGAACACGTAGGCGACGAGCGAGATACCGGCCAGGTACGTGCGACAGTGCGCGTTGTAACGCTTTTCGAGAAACTCCGGCATCGTGAACACGCCGGTCCGCACGTAAAAGGGCACAAAGAGTCCACCCAACAGCAGCAGAATGAAACACGCCAGCCACTCATATTGTGCCACCGCAAGCCCGCCGGCGGACCCGCTGCCGGCCAGCCCGATGAAGTGCTCGGCGGAAATGTTGCTGGCGAACAGACTCGTCCCAATCGCGAGCCACCCAACACTTCGACCGCTGAGGAAGTACGATTGGCTGCTGTCCAGGCTTCGCTTGCCCGACCAGATCCCGATGGCCGCAACACCGACGAAGTACGCCGCCAACATTCCAAAGTCGATAGTCGTCATCGGCAATAGCCTCCCTCACACGCAACCCTCAGAAGCTTCGTCGCAGCCACACCCATATCTCCCTGTAGTTCATAAAACACGGAACGGCCGATCACGGCACCGGCCGTTTCCCCGCACGCGCCATACGCGGGCACACGGGAGTCATGATCGATGGTAACACCACGCCCGACAGTCTGTCACGTCCGTTGGCGCTTTCACGGGTGTGACCATTGATTGTGGCATGCCAGGGGTAGGGCGGGTTCCACCCGCCTTCTTCCTCGGTTGCGGCGGGTAGAACCCGCCCTACGGCATGTCCCTGACCAACGATGCCACAGAGAATGGTCACACCCCGCTTTCACCGTTTCCCGGGTGCATCCCCGAGTACGCGGCAAGTCGGACGCCAAGACCACGCTTGCGTGGCGATGCCCGCGGGGAGCTGTCGAATCATGCCCACGCGGACCCTCCCCCGCGATTCGGAGCGGGGGAAGGTCGGACGGCGTGTGATTACGCGGCACCCGGCGCACCTACGACCCCGCGTCGGGTCGAGCGAATCTCGAGAAAAATCGCCCAGGCGAGCGCACCGCCGATGACCAGCGCGGAGATCGCCAGGAAGGTCCGGCTGTCACCTACCATGATTCGAGTGCCACCGAAGAGAGCGGCAGCGATCATGATGTAGACGACGGTGTGCAGCACCTTGGGCCGGAACAGCAACGGCGTCGCAATGCCGATCGAACTGTACGTTCCGACGATCACGCCCACCAGCAACGCAAAGCTGAATCCGTGAATGCCGGCACCGCCGAACACGTACATGATGGCGACGGCGAGAAACGTGGTGAAGCTGGTCAGCACGGTTCTGGACAGGCACTGGTTGATGCTGTTGTTGATGATGGCCGGAGTGAGCGACTTCAGTTTGCCGCGGTTTTCCCGGATCCGGTCGAACACGACGATCGTGTCGTTCAGACTGTATCCGATAATCGTGAGAAACGCCGCGATCATTGGCAGATCGATCTTGAAGTCGGTCAGACCGAAGATGCTGCCCAGGAACGTGTTGTAGACGAAGTGCGCTCCGGCGACCAGCCCGAGCGTGATCGCCACGTCGTGCGCCAGCGCAACGATCGCCGCCAATCCGAACTGCATCTGCCCGAAGCGAATCCAGATGTACGCAACGATCGCGGCCAGCGCCATCACGATGGCGATGATGGCCTGGTTCTGCGTTTGCTGCGCGACTTGCGGAGCGAACTGGATCACCTTGCGCAGGGACTTCTCCGTCGAAAGCGCCTCGGATGCCTGCCTGAGCTCAACCGCGGCCAGATCATCCTCCCACTTGCCGGGGTCGTCGTAGTAGGGAAGGTTCTCGTCGACCACCACGTACGCGATGCGCGAGAAAACTTCCTCTCCGTCCCGCGCGCCGGAGGGCGTCAAACCGATCACGGCAAAGGGGCGGCTCTCCTGCTTGGCAAACTCCGGCTGGAGACGGATCTCACGGATGCGCTTCTCGAACGAGGCTGTCGAAATCGCCGGATCCAGGCTCTCAAACACGAACAACGCGCCGCCTTTGAAATTCAGAATGTCGAAGTTGGCCCCTGGTTCATCGATGACGTCGGCCACGTAGCGTGCGTCCTCCTCGATCGGCCAGGCACCCGTCGCCGCCACCGTGGGATCGGTCTTGAGTTCGAAGGCGATCGCACTTTCGACGCTCAGCCGATCGCTCATAACCGCCAGGATCGCGGACCGAACGAGTTCTTTGTTGGTCTCGACGGTGATGACCTCGAACGCCGCCGGCGCGGTTTCCTCGGCATCCAGCGCCCGCACGGTCTGGATCCGAGCCCCGGCAAGCCGATTTCCGGCCGCCCGGGCCAAGTTCCCCGCCTGAGCGAGCACGGCTTTGACGCCATCAACCGTCAATCCGGCATCGCCATCGACGTCAACCCTTAGCGAATGCCCCGTCCGCGTGTATCCGCCCTTGTTGGCATCCTTGCCGAAGATCCGCGCTACGAGGGCCTCGATCTGCTCTCCGTTGAGAACGTCCGAACTTATGGTGTATGAGTTCTCCAACCCCACTTGGGATACCGTTGCCGCTTCAATGGCTGGCGCGGCGGTTTGCTGCAGCCACTCAACCGCCGAACCCGAACCGCCCTCACGCGACGAAACGATGCGCCGGGCGTCCTCGTCGGTGATCGACTGGTCCTTGGCCATCTCAAACTGGACGCTGGTTCCGCCGAGGAACTCAATATCGTAAAGCGCTTCCCGGTCGGTAGAACTGAGGACCACCGTAAACGTCACCGCGAGCGCAACCATGACCGTCGAAACCGGCCAGAACATCCGGCGCAGCGCCAGCCAGTCGATCGACGGGCTGGCAAACAGGCGCATCATCGTGAGATTCTTGAGCAACCCCTTGTCCAGCATCGTCGTGTAGATCACGCGCGTGACGAACAACGCCGTGAACATGCTCGTTACGATGCCGAATCCGAGGACCATCGCGAATCCCTTGACCTCCTCAGTTCCCACGTATCCGAGCACGACACAGGTGATCAGGGTGGTGACGTTGGCATCCACGATGGTCGAGAACGCTCGGCTGTAGCCGACGCGCAACGCCTTGCGCATCCCCACACCTCGATCACGCTCCTCGCGGATGCGCTCGTAGATCAGGACGTTGGCGTCGACGGCCATGCCCACCGTCAGAATCAGTCCGGCGATGCCCGGGAGCGTAAACGTCGCCTGCATGCTGGCCATGATTCCGAGCACGAACAGCAGGTTCATGAATAACGCGAGGTTGGTCACGACGCCCGCGAAGCGGTAGTACACCAGCATGAACAGCGCGACCGCGATGCCGCCGTAGACCGCCGCTCTTGTGCCGGCCCTCCGGTTGCTTTCGCCGAGTTGGGGTCCGATCGTCTGCTCCATGATCGGTGTTTCGATGAGACGCGCGGGCAGCGAACCCGCGCGGAGTGTCGCAATCGTGTCCCCCACTTTTTCCTGAGTGAACCGCCGGCTCGTAATCTGACCGCTCTGCCGAATCATGCTCTGAATGACCGCGTACGAGTGAGCGACGTCATCCAGCAGGATCGCCATCGGGCGGTTGAGGTTGTCGGCCGTGAGGTCCCCGAACTGCTGGCCTCCACGCGGATCGAGCTCGAAATTCACCGCCGGACCGCCCGAGCTTCCGTCGATTCCGGCGAACGCACCGGTCAGCTTCCACTTGCGGGCGCTGTCGCGAAGCAGACCGAACCGTTTCTCCGCGTGGGCCAGCGCGTACCACTTTCCGGCATACTTCTCAAAGACGACCCGCGACGTGTCCTTGATCTCTTCAATCTGCTCGGGCGAATCAGAGTTCGTGAACGCGACGATGTCCCCGACCTCGACCCAAAGGTACAGATCGCCGGGCCGGGAACGCGGACCGCGCGAATCAAGCTGATCGGTGTACTTCGAGACGGGCTCCTGAAGGTA